>CANRVI010000025.1 GCA_947643245.1 uncultured Clostridia bacterium
AAAAGAAAGACAAATGCCAAAATTCTTATGATGGAGCAATTTCTTCTGCCGGCACAGGATAAGGAATTTTTCCGAGAAGACGTATTTCCTAAAATACTGATTACCCGTAAGCTGGCGCGGCAATATGCAGACGCGTTCATTCCTCTAGACGGCATTTTTGCAGCTGCCTGTGTGGAGCGAGACGCGCAGTACTGGTCAGAGGACGGAGTACACCCCACGGTGAATAGCTGCAAGCTGATGGGCACGCTCTATGCCAATGCGTTTGATCATATTTACTACAAGAAATAATGATAAACAAAGCTCCCCAAATCGGGAGCTTTGTTTGTTTTTGGACGTTAAACCTCGCCCTCTTTTTCATATACAATCGCGTCGTCCTGAAGAACGGCGCGTACCCGGTCGCCTTCTCGGATTCTGCCAGATAGCATTTCTTCCGAAAAGCTGTCTTCGACTTTTCGAACGATGGCCCGGCGCAGCGGCCTTGCTCCGTATACCGGGTCAAAGCCTTCTTTCGCCAGTATCGCAGCAACTGCATCGTCAAAGGTAATGTGAATTCCTTGGGATTCGATACGCGCCGCAACCTCCTGAAGCATCAGCCCGGCAATTTTTTGGATGTCTGTGTCTGTCAGCTTATTGAAGATTACAATTTCGTCTACACGGTTTAAAAATTCCGGCCGGAAGGTCCGTTTCAGCGCGTCCATTACGTCACGGCGCATATCCGCGTCACCGTTGTCTTTATCCGGCGCAAAACCTAGTTTTTTTGGCTCTACAATATTTCCGGCGCCTACGTTGGACGTCATGATGATAACAGTATTTTTAAAATCTACCCGTCTGCCCTGGGCGTCTGTAAGGATACCATCCTCCAGAATCTGCAGCAGAATGTTGAATACGTCGGGATGCGCTTTTTCGATTTCGTCAAACAAAACGACAGAATAAGGATGGCGGCGAATTTTTTCTGTCAGTTGTCCCCCTTCATCGTATCCAACATATCCAGGCGGGGAACCGATCATTTTAGACGTGCTGTGTTTTTCCATATATTCGGACATATCTACGCGGATCATGGCGTTTTCGTTACCGAACATTACGTCTGCCAACGCTTTGGTCAGTTCCGTCTTTCCTACCCCTGTAGGGCCTAGGAAAATGAAGGAGCCTACAGGCCTGTTTGGATCCTTCAATCCGGTTCGGCCTCTACGAATTGCTTTAGCAACAGCATCTACGGCAGTGTCTTGGCCAATGATCCGTTCCCGAAGGAGCTGATCTAGGTGAAGCATTCGATCACTTTCTTCTCCCGCCAGCTTTTTCACGGGGATGCCAGTCCAGGATGTAATAATATCCTCGATATCGCTGCGTCCGACTACCGCGTCTGTAGTTTGCGCGGGGTCTTTTCGCATAGAGTCCATTTGTTCCTGCAGTGTTTTCTCGCTATCCCGCAGTTTAGCAGCGCGTTCATAGTCCTCGCCCAAAATTGCTTCTTCCTTTTCAGCAGTGACGCTGCGTAGCTTTTCTTCTAATTCCTTTGCCTCAGGGGTTGGCGTAAATCCTTTGATCCGCAGACGGGAGGCTGCCTCGTCGATTAGGTCGATGGCTTTGTCTGGCAGAAAACGGTCCCCGATATACCGCACAGACAATTGCACGGCCGCTTCAATGGCATCGTCGGATATTTTCAGCTTGTGGTGTGCCTCGTATTTATCCCGCAGACCCAATAGAATCTGCACAGCCTCTTCCGGGGTAGGCTCGCCCACCATGACAGACTGGAATCGCCGTTCCAGCGCTGCATCTTTTTCAATATGCTTGCGGTATTCGTCAATAGTCGTTGCACCAATTAGCTGCATTGCACCCCGGGCTAGCGCCGGTTTAATGATGTTTGCTGCATCTACGGCGCCTTCTGCGCCGCCAGCGCCGATAATGGTATGAATTTCATCCACAAAGAGAATGATCCGTGGGTCTTTGGCAACCTCTTCCATAACACCTTTCATACGTTCTTCAAATTCGCCGCGGTATTTTGCTCCGGCTACCATAGAGGAGATATCCAGAGTTACGATGATTTTGTCACGCAAGTTTTCCGGAACAGAGCCGTCGGCGATTTGCTGTGCTAACCCTTCCACCACAGCAGTTTTACCAACGCCGGGTTCCCCGATGAGACAGGGGTTGTTTTTTGTTCTTCTAGATAAAATTTGAATGACGCGCTCCGTTTCAGTATCTCGTCCGATAATTGGATCGATACGGCCTTCCTTGGCTAATTTACACAAGTTTGTACCATACTTTGACAAAGTAGGAGCGCCAGAAATGGTGTCCTTTTCTGCCTTTACAGCAGACTTTTGAGATATTTCTCCACGCTCTTCTTCAAAGCTTGCACCGAAATAGTCAAACAAATCGTTTTTTATGTCGGAGGCAGACGCATTTTGTGCCCGGATCAGCTTGTTTGCAAAGCTTTCTGTTTCGCTGATAATCGCAAGCAGCAGATGTTCTGTACCAATATAGTTATGAGACATCCGGGCAGAAGCAAAGGCGCTTTCTTCAATGACCTTTTTTGTCATTGGCGTCATATCAGCCGAAGATACGGAGGAAGGGGAACCAGTTCCCACAGAGGAGGCAATCAACTCTTTCGTAGACTCGGCGCCTACGCCCCGCTCCGTAAGGATTCGGCTGGCAATACTGTCCTGCGTCAGCAGAAGTCCCATAAGGATATGCTCCGTACCAACATAGGTATGCCCCATCTCCTGGGCGGTGGCAAGCGCCTGAGTTAGCGCATGCTGTGCTTTTTGCGTAAATCTATTGCTCATTATAAAAATTCCTTTCTCTGTTTATTTTTTTACTGGCTGCATACTTGTCCGAAGTATTTGGGCGCGCAGCTTATCGCGCTGGGGGGCGGATAGAACATTTCCGGCCTGGATGGTGACCGTTGCGGGCATACAACGAATCAGCAGCGAATCCAACTGAGTATATGCTATTTCATTGCAAATGCCCATTGCGATGCCCATACGCACATCGGCGTAAAGCCGGTACAATTCTTCTGTGCCGACCATATATGCGCTGCGCATCGTTCCAAGCGCGCGCATCACTCGATCCCGCAGGGCGTCTTCATTGTTTTCCAGAAGCTGCGTTCGTGTTTCCCGCTCTGCCCGCGCGATACTGCCCGCTGCTTCTCGGAGGTTACTCAAAATTTCTTCCTCAGTAACCCCTTGTGTCACACAGTTGGAAAACTGATACAGGCATCCCTTGGCCGCGCTTCCTTCTCCGGTTGTCCCACGGACAGTAAGTCCAATTTTGGACAGTTGTCCTTGAATGCTTTTTATTCTGCCGGTAATGGTCAGGGCAGGCAAAAACAGCATTACGGAGATCCGTAGTCCTGTGCCAAGGTTGGTGGGACAGTGGGTGAGGTAACCTAGTTCCTCATCAAAGGCCACCTGGAGAGACGTGTCGATAGCGGCGTCTGCTTCTCTGGCGGCAGATAAAGCGCCATGGGGGTCAAAGCCGCTGCGGATGCACTGAATCCGCAAATGATCCTCCTCGCAAATCATTACATATACTTGTTTTTTCTCATTTTCTATCACGGCGCAAGGTGTACTCTTTCTTGCAAATTCCGGACTTACCAGATGCTTTTCCACAAGAGATTGTTTCTCGGTGTCTTCTACCTTGGCAAAATCCACAAAGGTATAGCCTTCCTTTTCTGCGAGTGCCGATTTTGCTTTTTCTATAATCTCCTTTGCCCCCGCCTCACTGAGACGCGGCTCAAAAGGATAATCTATTAAATTACGGGCTAGGCGTACCCGGGTGGATACAAACACATCTTCGTCCGGCCCTTCTGTTTCATACCAAAGCATATTCATCTGTCCTTTCTCTTTACATTATTGTCCACGCAGTGCACGGATTTGATCCCGTAGTTTTGCAGCTTCCTCATACGCTTCTGTTTCAATCGCTTTTTTCAGTTCTTGTTCAAGGGATGCCAGCTTTTCCATAGCCGAGCGTTTGGCCTGAAATTTTTCCGGTGCACGCCCTCTATGGACTGCCGTTCCGTGGAGCCGCTTTAATGTAGGCGCCAGTTCTTCTCGAAAAGAGTTGTAGCATGCGGGGCATCCCACCTTGCCGTTTTCCGCTAGCTGCCGGAAGGTGGCTCCGCATAGGGAACACTTTTTTTCTTCTTTTCGGGGTTGTATTTTTTGTGGAATACCAGAGAAGAGACTGCCCAGAAGATTCCCACCGAAGGGATCTGCGAACAGGTTTCCAGTTTCTTTTTCCATTGCCGCCGCGCAGTCGCCGCATAGGGCATATTTGGTTTCTTTTCCATTAATATTTTCTCTGTAAAATACAGTTGCTTCTTTGGCATTGCATTTTGTACATTTCATTTTTTGGGTCCTTTCTATATTTTCTATATACTTTGTATACCATAAAAGACGGCGCACGCTTCTTTGTTTATCTTACTGCATAAGTGTCATGAGAACGTGCCGCAATATGTCGGCGCGAACCATATTTCTGCCGGCGGGTTGTATACAGTCTAGGGCAGAGGTGCATATGGCGGCGGTAATTATAGATGACTCTCGATCAGAGATAATTTGGTTGTCACGCAGGTTGCGGATGTAAGCACGGGCTTCTTCTTCAGATACACTGTCACCCATGGCGTGGAAAAAATGGGTCAAATACCCGTTTTTAGACATAGGCGCCCGCACAATGCGAATATACCCGCCGCCGCCGCGCCGGCTTTCCGTAATGTATCCTTTCTGGGGTGTGAAACGAGAAGAAATTACATAGCTCACCTGACTGGGAACGCATCCCAACTTTGCGGCCAAATCATTACGCCGCACGCTTGCCGTACCTTCTCCTTCTTCAATCATTTCTTCAATAAGCTTTGCAATATGTTCAGATAAAAGCATGATTCCCGCCTTTCAACATTGTTGTATCCATGTGAAAAGGTGTTTACGCACCTTTTTTTGCTAATGATAGTATACACGAAAGGTCAGGAAAGGTCAAAGTCAAAGAAGGTCAAAAAAGTATAATATTCGCAAATGGCATGTAAAAAAACTGATATTTTCTTAATTTTTCTTTTGTTTTCTCACTTTTTTATATCTCTCCCTCAGTCTCACTGTGTTCACCGGCAAATTGCTTAATCTATAAAAGAGCTCTCTGGCGAAGGGGAGAGATTTTTTTACAATTTCCAAGGGAGGGTATTGGTTGATTTATTATTTTTTTGTAGTATAATTTAAATAATGAGAAAAAGCAGCGGTGCAACGTAGGGAAAGGCAAGGTTATTATGTACAAGCTCTTGATTGTAGACGATGAAGAAATGATCCGGCGCTTGATCGCCAAGTATGCTGTGTTTGAGGGGCATACCGTAGCGGAAGCTGCTGACGGAATGCAGGCGGTGCAAATGTGCAGGGAACAAAAATTTGATTTGATGATCTGCGATATAATGATGCCGGAACTGGATGGATTTTCTGCCTGTAGAGAAATTCGGAAATTTTCAGATATTCCAATTATTATGCTGTCTGCCAGAGGGGAGGAGTATGATAAAATAAACGGCTTTGGACTGGGAATCGACGATTATGTAGTCAAGCCGTTTTCGCCAAAGGAGTTGATGCTGCGGGTGGATGCCGTGCTCCATCGGTATCATACCGCCGGCGCGGCACATAAGGAAGCATCGGGCGGACAGGTTTTTCAGCTAGAGGGATTGCGTATCGATTTGGCCGCCCGTATCGTGTATGTGGATGATACCAGGGTTGAACTCTCCCCTAAGGAATATGATCTATTGTTTTATATGATTGAAAATAAAAATATTGCTCTATCCAGGGAAAAGCTGATCACCCAGGTTTGGGGATATGATTATTATGGAGACGATCGCACCTTGGATACCCATATCAAGCTGTTACGCAAAAGCCTTGGTCCATATGCGAAGTTTATTGTAACCCTGAGAGGAGTTGGATACCGATTTGACACGGAATCGTAAAAGAAAACGGCAGCCCGAGGGCATGCGGGTCAAAATGTTTGGATATTTGACGATTTTTACAATGATTGTTCTTGTGGTAATCTGGCTGCTGCAGGCTGTGTTTTTGAATGACATTTATCGGCAAACGAAAGCCCAGGAGATTAAAATTGCGACTCGAAAAGTAGCTGCATCGGCAGGCAAGGCGAACTTTGAAAAAAATGTCTATGATGTTGCCTCCCGATACAATACCTGTGTAAGCGTGTATCAGATTTCTGGCAGCAGCGGAACGCTTTTGGTGGAGGCCCACACCCAGACGAATTGCATGATTCATTCATCCCTGATGACGGATACAACGCTGAACGCCGTGTATGCAGAGGCGCTGAAAGAAAAAATGTATACATCTATTTATCAATTGGACGATATCCATACAAATTTTGAAAGCATGCTTTGTGCGAAGCTGGTAGACAGCGACAGCGGAAAAGATAGCCTATTGGTCGTTTTAAATGCGGAGATTCAGCCTGTGAGCGCTACAGTGTCTACACTGCGGTTTCAGCTGATCATGATTACAGGGATTCTGCTGGTAGTTTCTGCGGTAATGGCGTATGTGATTTCAAGCAAGATGACCAGTCCTGTGGCTTCTATGAACCGAGAGGCAAGGAAACTGGCTCTTGGAAATTATAATGTAAATTTCCAGGGGGGAGAATTTCGGGAAACAGCAGAACTTGGTACAACCCTCAATTATGCAGCTGGGGAGTTATCCAAGTTAGATGCACTGCAGAAGGAGCTGATCGCAAATATTTCCCACGATTTGCGCACGCCTCTTACCATGATATCCGGCTACAGTGAGGTGATGCGGGACATCCCCGGAGAGGTTACGCCGGAAAATATGCAAATTATCATTGATGAGACTCGACGACTTTCTTCTCTGGTAAACGATATGCTGGATCTTTCCAGAATTACTTCCGGCAGCCGTAAACCCAATAAAACCCTGTTTTCCCTGACCCAGTGCGTGCGGGATACGATGGAACGGTTTTCCCATCTGCGGGAGGGGGACGGATACAGTTTTTCCTTTATAGCAGATGAGGAAATTTATGTTGAGGCAGACCAGGTGCTGATTTTGCAGGTGCTGTATAATTTAGTTTGCAATGCAGTGAATTATACCGGCGGGGACAAGCATGTGATTGTGCAGCAAACTCGCAATGGGCTGACTTGCCGGATTTCCGTAACGGATACCGGCGAGGGAATCGATAAAGAAAAACTGCCGCTTATTTGGGACCGGTATTATAAAGCAAGTGATTACCATAAGCGTGGGATTGCAGGCACGGGGCTTGGGTTATCTATAGTGAAAAACGCCCTTTTGCTCCACGGCGCACCTTTTGGAGTGTCCAGCAAAAAAGGAGAGGGCAGTACCTTCTGGTTTGAATTGCTGGCGGCGCAGGATCCGGAAAACGGAGAATAAAAAACAGCCGTTTCAGCGGACTGAAACGGCTGCTTCTTCTTCTGGAAATATTACAGTTCACCTAAGAAGGCCAGCACCCCGTTGGCAACACCTTGGGCAAACAGCTCCGGCTGATTTGCCATGAGGGAAGCCTCGTATGCATTGGTGATAAAGCCAAGCTCAATCAGTGTGGCGGGCATTCTTGTGCGGCGAAGCACATACAGCGTGGGACGGGCAAACACACCCCGATTCGGCAGACCGGTGTTGATTGCCAGCTGCGTGAGAATATTTTCCGCTAGTGTTTCGGCTGTAGTACCTAACTGGTATACATATGCTTCTGACCCGGAGGCGGTGGGAATTTCCGATGCGTTTGCATGCAGACTGATAAAATAATCCGCGCCCCATGCGTTGGCGTCGTTGACCCGCGCTGCCAGGGAAGATGCGTTAGAGGTGCCGAGCTGCGTCTCGGGGGTGGGACGTGAGAGCCGGACATCCTGCCCAGCGGCCCGGAGAATTTCCGCAGTGCGCACGCCGATTTCAAAGACCAGATCCTGTTCTCTGTATCCATTCCCTTCGGCGCCGGAGTTGGGGTTTACAGGATTGTGACCTTGGTCTATGTAAATTTTTGCCATTTCTATAACCATGCCTTTCCAAAAGAATTACGATGGTGCGGCCTGAAGCCGCATTTCCTACATAAATAAGAGGCAGGCGGGAGGTGCCCATGCTTCTTTGATACAGTATATGCAAAAAGAGGAGAACGCGACATGAAAGATTTACAAAAGCTTCTCAGCCGTGTGCGGCTCGCGATAGAGCGATATGATATGATACAGGATGGAGATCAAATTGCTGTGGGGGTATCCGGTGGGAAGGATTCTCTGACGCTTTTGTGCGCGCTAGCAGAACTGCGCCGATTTTTGCCCCGGCAGTTTTCCCTTTGCGCGGTGACGGTAGATATGGGGTTTGAAAAATCCGACCGGATTCAAGCGAAAAAAAGTGACCATCGAGAAATTGCCGAACTTTGTCGCAGACTGCATGTACCGTATGTGATCAAGGAAACGGAGACTGCGAAGATTATTTTTGACGTGCGCTGTGAGTCCAACCCATGCTCTCTTTGTGCAAGAATGCGCAGAGGAGCGCTCCATGATTTAGCGTTGGGGCAGGGATGCAACAAGATTGCCCTAGGGCACCATTATAACGATGCGGCGGAGACATTTATGCTGAATCTGTTTTTTGAGGGACGAGTGGGATGCTTTTCTCCGGTGACGTATTTGTCCAGAAAGGATATTACCATGATTCGCCCCCTGGTGCTTACCGAAGAGAAAGAGATCAAACGGTTTGTCCGGGCGGCGGCGCTTCCTGTGGAGGAAAGCCCCTGTCCGGCGGACAAGCATTCCCAGCGTGAATATATAAAGGAATATCTGCACGCCTTTGATATACAGCATCGGGGGTTATACCGACGGATTGTGGGGGCTATGGAGCGCGGGCATATCGACGGATGGGTGGATAACTGATAAGACGGGAGACATTTTTTTATACATTAAAAAGAGGGGGTAACATCCCCCTCTTTTTACAGCGATACGCCTATGTCACTGTATACGACTTCCGTTTTTGCGCCGGCGATTTCCTGGGCCAACTGCGCCAATCGCTTACATACCGGCTGCTCTGTATGAAAATGACCTGCGGTGATGACGTTGATTCCTGAATCTGCCCCATCCAGACATAGGTTGTATCCGCATTCTCCGGTAACGATGGTGTCAGCCCCTGCAGCCAGTGCCGAAAATACCAGATCTCCGCCGCTGCCGCCACATACGGCCACTTGCCTTACCGGGCGGCACAGGTATGCGTATACCGCTGGAGCCTGCAGTACTTTTTTTACATGGGCCGCAAAGGCGTTCCCCTCAGAAATATCTGTTGTACCGATACGCCCAAGGGTAGGACTTTCACTGTCTCCAAATTTCCTCAGCGGGCCGGAAAGACCCAGAGCAGCGGCGAGGCAATCGTTTACGCCTCCTGCTCCCGCATCCAGTCGGGTGTGAAGGGATAATACGGTAATATTGCTTTGCAGGGCAGTGATTACACGTCCGCCGGTAGCAGTGGAGGGGACAAGTGATTTTGCTCCTTTAAATAAAAGAGGATGATGGGTGAGTACCGTGTCGAAGTCTTGCGCTGCGGCCATATTTAGTACCTTGTTGGTGGCGTCTAATGCTACCAGCACTTTTTTTACCTGTGCATACGGATCGGTGCAGCACATCAGGCCGTCGTTGTCCCAGGAACAGGACAGCGTTTTGGGATACAGTACATCCAGTGCGTCAGAAAATTCCAGTACATTCATAATCGACACCTTTCTCTTTTGCGATTTGTAATAATTCTTCCAACAAATACCGGGATGTTTCCGTATCTACGCCCCCCTGTATTTTTCCTGTATATTCCCGCTGTATTTTTTGAATATACTTTTGCAGCAAAGGGGCAAAAAGCACATCCGCCGTTCCGCGCAGCAGAATTTGCTTACCAAGCAGCAGTTCTGCCGGTGTATAGAAGTGGTGCGCGCCGTCATATCTGGCCACAATGCATTGATACAGCTTGTCCTTTGAGCAGGCGATGCGTTCTTCACACACAGCAAAACCACTGGCTGCAAGATATGCGCGCAACTCCTCGACAGCAGACATAGGTTGAAGGATTAGCTGTATACTGCTGTTTCGTATGTATGCACTTTCAGACAAAATCCGAGAAATTAGCTCTCCTCCCATTCCGCAGATAACGATATCGGTAACATGCAGTTCGGCAAGAGGAATCCCTTCCAGTCCGTCGGTACAAAAAAATTGGATGCTGTCTTCTACACCATATTTTTTTGCGTTGGTTACAGCGCGGTTCAAAGGTCCCGGCCGCAGATCTGATGCAGCAGCAAAAGGAATCTTTCCCTCCATCAGTAAGGCAATGGGAAGATAGCCGTGGTCTGTACCGATATCTGCGACTACGGCTCCAGGGCGTACAAGACACATAGCTGCTGCTATACGGCTATCTAGGGGCAGCTTTAGTTTTTTTGTCATATTTAACTCCAAAATTGTGCAAATAGGGCGGCGGAGTATCCGCCGCCCTATTTTTTGACTATTAATACAGTCTTTATGCTTGCTTGCCTGCCAGATACTTATTGATCTTTTCAACAAGTGCATCCGGATCTGTTCCATGAACGGAGCAGGCATCTTCAATGCTTTCTCCTCTGGAATGGGGGCATCCCAGGCAATGCATACCGATTTCTAAGAAAAATTGTGCTGTTTCAATATCGTAATCCAGAATTTCTCCAATTACAGTTTCTCTTGTAACTTCCATGTTTATATATCCTTTCTTTTTCTTTATATTTTCAAAAATCTGCACACATATGCATATTTAGTTTGCTTTTTTTATAAGTTCTGTTTTTTCCGGGTCAGGAGCACTTACTTTTTTAATATTCGCACCCAAGCTGCGCAACTTGCCGACCACATCGTCATATCCCCGCTCAATCAAATGAATATCGGAGATTTCTGTTGTCCCTTCTGCTACGAGCCCTGCGATAACCATAGCTACACCTGCCCGCAGGTCTACGGCGATGACAGGCGCGCCGCTGAGCGATTTGCCGCCTTCAATTACAGCGGTGCGGCCATCAACTTTAATGGTAGCGCCCATTTTAATCAGTTCTTCCACATAACGGAATCGCTTTTCATAAACCCCTTCCGATACATAACTTACCCCGTTTGCAAGGCATAAAAGTACGGCCATCTGGGGCTGCATGTCTGTGGGGAATCCAGGGTAGGGATGGGTTTTTAAGTTTGCTTTTTGAATGACCGTCCGTCCTGTGACAACAACGGCATCGTCAAATTCATCTACAATCGCGCCTGATTCCTCCAACTTTGCAGAAACAGATTCCAAGTGTTTAGGAATTACATTGGTGATTTTTACACAGCCACCGGTAGCGGCAGCGGCTACCATAAAGGTACCGGCTTCAATCATATCGGGAATGATAGCATAACTGCAGCCGTGCAGCTTGTTCACCCCTTTGATCTTAATCATGTCTGTGCCGGCGCCGGTGATTTTTGCGCCGCATGTATTCAAAAAGTTTGCAAGGTCTACGATATGCGGCTCTCTTGCAGCGTTATCAATTACAGTAGTGCCTTCAGCCAAAACTGCTGCCAGCATGACATTTATAGTAGCTCCAACTGTAACTACGTCAAAGAAAATATTTGTGCCTACAGGCCCGTTTTCAGTGGATACATCTACGTGTCCGCTTTCTGTGTTGACAGCACAGCCTAGCGCCTCGAATCCTTTGATATGCTGGTCAATGGGCCTGCCGCCGAAGTCACACCCGCCGGGATAGGCAACATGCGCTTTTCCAAAGCGGCCCAATTCTGATCCGAGAAGGTAATAAGACGCTCGAATTTTTTGCACTTGCTCAACCTTAGAGGTACCTTGCCGTACACCGGTACAGTCGATTTCTACCGTACTTTTATTAATCGTCCGCACGGATGCGCCCATATCCCGCAGAATATCCAAAGAAAGGGATACATCACGCACGTTGGGTATATTTTCAATAATGCACTTATCTTCTACTAGAACGCATGCATAAATAATGGGGAGCGCTGCATTTTTCATGCCGCTGACTTCCACGGTTCCCCGCAGCGGCACTCCTCCGTTTATAATAATTTTATCCATTAAAGGCAATTTCCTTTCGTGAAAGCCCCGGGGGCTCTTTTTCGGCACTGGACCGATCCTGTTTGCAGCAGCGACGCCGCATCTGTTCAGATTATAGATTATATAGTAAATGTGCGTATTAGCAAAATTTATTCATCGTTAAGTATACCAGAAAAGCCCATAAAAGGGAAGGGCTTTTCCTGATATTTTACAATCTAATTCTATTGTTGTGCACACGGCATGGAATATGCAAGGACAATCTATATAAAAATATGTAAAATGCACAAAAAAGAAGTAAATCGGCCAAGCGCTCTTCAATAGACAGTTTATGTTGTACCGCGCCGAAATGTGCTGTGCATTTTACAAAATCTGACTGCAAAAGGATAGAAGAAACTTTGTTTTTTGTCGAATAAACTATTTGTCCAGGTAATAGGAGACTGCTAGATCTACTACCATGCCATAACTAATGGATCCAGCCGTGCCCTGACTTTGGAGATAGGCATCGTTTACTGTATCGGACACAGTGGCAGCGGCATTGTCCCGGTACTTTTCAAAGAAAACGCTGTAGGCGGCAAGCTCCCTTTTGGCGGCATCTCCCAGAGAGGAAGCTGCTTGTTCGTGCAGGGCTGGGTCTGCTTGGTATAGAGCAGAGGATAGATAGCTGTACATGGAAAGATATCCGCTGTATTGCAGATAAGGCTCATTTGATTCGGTGCATACCAGGAAGGCAATAAAGTTAGCTTCGTCTTCCCGAGCGATTCCCCGTTGATGCGCCAACTCATGAGCCGCTGAATACGCGCATACATAATCGGGATAGTTTGTGTTCAGGTTTGCTTCTCCTGTGTAAAAGGAGTATATGCCGGAAATATGGGTATACGTCATCAGGGGGCTGATGACTAAGGGTTTTATATTGCTGTCCATAGGAGTGAGGAAAGCGTACTTTGTATATAAAGGCTGATATGCATCACACAATACATCTGACAAGGTAAAAACATTCCAGGGCATGGTAGAAGAACCATCCTTTTGAAACGAAACTTTATCAGACGTCTCGTTTACATGGTCAATGACAATGGCGATGGTGTCATACAATTCCTGAGCTGTGACCGCCCGATCCTCCAGCTGCAGCTTGGCAGCCAGTGGTTCACCATGATATCCGGCCGAAAAGTTTAAAGCGAAAATTGTATTGGCGGCTGCCAATATGGACAGCAGGCCGAAAAACCTACGGACAAAGTAACGGCTCTCTCCCTGAATATTACGAAATAACTGGATACAAAATAAAACAATCGGCACTGGGATAAAATATAGAAGAGCTTCTGCGAGAGAAAAGGGAATCCAGTCGGTTGCTTTAGCCAGCAAGATACGCAGGACGCCGCCAATATATCGATTGTAAAAATCAGCAAAACCAGGGAACAGCCGAAAGGCTAGTTGCAGGGGAACACAGCAAAAAAATAGGATAAAAAGAATCAAAGCAGGAATCGGGATATATTTTCGGATCCAACGGCGGATTTTTTCGTTCATTTCCATAATCATTCCTTATATTTTGATATCTTGAAAATATGCTTCTGCTTCTTTTTGTACAGCATTTTCCAATGTATCCTGGTCAATGGGACAAATAGCGGCCATGTCGTCCGGTAGTGGGGAATACAGAGAAATGTTTCTGCCGCTTTGGGGATGCGGAAAAGACAGATACGCTGCATGGAGGGCGTGGCGGGATATGTCTATACTTGCTCCACCGTACATAGTATCTCCTGCAAGAGGACAGTCTATTGCGGAAAAATGTACCCTTAACTGATGGGTTCGTCCAGTGATAGGAGCTGCTAAAACTACTGTGTATGTTTTGCCGACGAAAAGTACCCGGTATAAGGTATGTGCATCTTTGGCACCCGTCTCACCCGGTGTGGCTACCCTGCGCATAATGATACTGTCGCTACAGCGGCATAGAGGCAGCCGAATTTCTCCGCAGCATTCTTTAGGTGTGCCGCAGAGAATGGCAATATATAATTTCCGAATATTTCCCCCGATCATATGCTGATACATTTGGGAGGCGGCCAGCCGGGTACGAGCTGTGAGCATAAGTCCGCTGGTGTCTCGGTCCAGCCGATTCACAGGTCGAAATACAAATGGCGCATCTGCATAGCGAAAGGCAAGTGCATTGGCTACTGTGTCCATCCGATGACTGAGGGACGGATGGGCCGGCATATCGGGAGGCTTGTCCACGGCAGTAAGATGTTCGTCCTCATAGGCAATTTTTACAGGAAGCTCTACCGGGATCATATAGGGACAGGTATCCTCCGGGCGGTCTTCCACCAGAAGCTGCAGGATGTCCCCTTCTTGCAGCACGTACCGCACGGTAACAAAATTTCCGTTTACTGTGATACCGCCGTCCATGAATTTCAATCGTTTCAGCATCCCCCCGGAATAGCCCAATACGCCGCGCAGATATTCCCGTATTGTTTTACCTGCTATCGTTTCATCAATTTGTATTGTCATGACCTGTCTCCTGGATTTTTTTACTGCCTAGAGGCCACAGCAGCAGCGCAGCGATGTATACACCCGCAGCAAGGACAAGTATATTGCCAATGGTAGTATATAGAGTATTCTCCGATATCATGTACACTTCATCTAGAATATAACCTTCTACCAACGGCGGCAAACATTTTGTAACCTTGCCGGTAGGCGTAATTATGGAAGAAATGCCTGTATTAGCAGCGCGTACTACATAGCGGCCTGTTTCCACAGCCCGGAGTTTTGCATGGGCGTTATGCTCGTACACCGCCGCGGAATCTTCAAACCAAGAATCATTTGTAGAGATACAGAGCAGATTTGCGCCGGCACGTACACTGTCCAAAATTAAAGATTCGTAGATGGAATCAAAGCAGATTACCGATCCTATCTTTCCCCACACCGTATCAAACAACTCCGGCCTGGTGCCGGGCGTGACGTCGTTGTCCAGGGCAGACAGCTGGGACAGGGGAGGAATGAAAAACATTACTGCATCCCGCATAGGCACAAACTCCCCAAATGGAACTAGGCGGCGTTTTTTATAAAATGTGTCTCCCATTCCTGTATCCGGATCCACCTTGCCGATCACATTGTATAGGTTGTGCTCTTTGTCCTGAATAAAAAGGCCTGCCAAAATTGGAACGCCGGCATCTCCTGACAGATCAGTAAGATATTCGTCCAGCCGCCCGCCGGCACTGTATACATAAGGCAGCGCCGTCTCCGGCCAGAGAATCAGGTCGGCGCCATCGTCGGCGGCTGCCAGCGTCAAATTTTTATGCACGTCCAGGGTGCTGTTTGTTTTGTTGTCCCATTTTTCCGAAGAATCAATATTCC
>CANRVI010000026.1 GCA_947643245.1 uncultured Clostridia bacterium
TGGAAGGCAGACAACTGATCGTGTTCCTAACACCGCTGAAAACTCTTCCCAAGAAGGAAAAGCCGGCGCAGGAGTCGGCAGAGTAATGTTCACGATAGCAGTTCTGCGGCTTGCCCTGGACTGCGAGAGTATAGAAAGGAATTAGAAAAATGGGTAAAATCAAGACACATAAGGCATCAGCAAAACGGTTTTCCGTTACAGGCAGCGGTAAAGTGAAGAGATATCACAGCGCACACCGCCATAACCTCAGCACAAACAAAACGCAAAAACAAAAAAGACGTCTTCGTTCTGCAGATTATGTAAGTCCTGCAATGGAAGCAAACGTAAAGCGGCTTATTATGAAATAAAAGCACGCACTGCGTGTGTTAAGTTCTCCTGCCTGAAGGCGGAGATATGAAACCGATGTACAGAAAGGAATAGAATAAAATGGCAAGAGTTAAAGGCGCAATGATGACGCGCAAGAGAAGAAAGAGAATTTTAAAAGCGGCTAAAGGATATTGGGGCGCAAAATCAAAGCATTTTAAGATGGCCAAACAGGCTGTTATGAAAAGCGGCAACTATGCATATATTGGCCGTAAACAAAAGAAAAGAGAGTTTAGACAGCTTTGGATCACACGTATTTCTGCACAGGCAAAGGTAAACGGCATGAATTATTCTCAGTTTATGAACGGACTGAAGAAGGCCGGCATCAATTTGAACAGAAAGATGCTTTCTGAAATTGCTATTGCAGACAAAGAAGCTTTTGCAGCTCTTGTTGAAAAGGCCAAAGCAGCGCTTTAATGATAAATGAACCCAACGGGCTCTCCCGCATGGGTTCTTTTCATTGTGGAAAGAAAGGTAGTCCCAGTTTGTACGAATACATACGGAGGCGCAATGGAACCAACCTATATTACATCGAGAACAAACCCGCTGGTGGTGAGTCTAGCCAAACTTATCGATAAAAAAGAGCGGGATAAAACGGGGCTGTATATTGCAGAAGGCTTCAAACTATGTAAAGAAGCTTGCGGCAGAAGCAGGGTGAGGTATGCTGTCATACGTCAGGATCGTGAACAGCAAGAACGATATACAGCACTTGTACAGCAAAGCGGCGGAGAACCGATTGTACTCTCAGAACCCGCATATGATAAAATTACAAAAGACCGCTCTCCTGATGGTATCCTGTTTGTTGTAGAAGCGAAGTCTATGGGAATCCCGGAAAATATGACAGGGGAACGTATTTGCATTTTAGATAGCATTCAGGATCCTGGAAATGTGGGAACGATTATTCGGTCAGCAGCCGCTTTGGGAATAGATCGTGTAATTTTACACGACTGCGCCGATATTTATAATCCTAAAGTCATTCGTGCTACTATGGGGGCTTTCTTCAAAATGTCCGTTAGTCTTTGCAGCAATCTGCCGAAGACAATTACACTTCTACAAGGTGCAGGGAGACGCGTGCTTGCTACGGCTTTGTCCGAGCAGGGAATTGCGCTTGGGGATGCGCCTCTTTATCCATCCGATTGCCCAATTCTTGGAAATGAAGGTCATGGCATATCCGCTGCGGTTATAGGTCAATGCGATGCCTGTATTAGAATTCCGATGACAGATAAAACAGAAAGCCTCAATGCTTCTGCAGCTGCGGCTGTATTGCTTTGGGAATACAGCAAACTGCAATAATGTGCATAGCCCATCATTTACCGGATAGCAAATCAACGTAAATACAAAGAAAGGTATGGTCATTATTGTGAAAGACGATAAAAAATACTGGCTGTGGTTGTCCCACGCATGTGGTGCGGGAAGTAAGTGTGCGCTGCGTCTGGCCAGAACCTTTCGCAGTGCAAAAAATGTTTACAAGGCAAGCGAAAAAGATTTGAAAAATTGCGGTGTACATATAGAAAATAAAGTTCTTGCAAGACTGCTTTGTAAAGATACTTCCGAAGAGGAGCAAATATTGAAGTGGTGTCGGGATGGTGGTGTACAGGTGCTTGTGCCTGGAGATACTGCATATCCCAAAAGTTTGTTTTCTTTGCAGGATATGCCGATGGTTTTGTACTGTATGGGCAAGATTCCCTCTTTTGAAGAGCAGTTCAATTGCGCTGTGGTAGGGACTCGGACGATGTCAGAGTATGGTAAAAAAATGGCTTGTGAAATTGGTGCTGGTCTTGCAAGAGCCGGAGCGTGCGTTGTCAGCGGTCTGGCTCTTGGCGTGGACGGCGCGGCTATGGCGGCTGCTTTAGAAGAAGGCGGTATTACTGTAGCGGTACTAGGCTGCGGGATTGACGTAGTATATCCAAAGCAGCATCAATCCCTGTATTATCATGTTGCGGAGCGCGGTGCCATTCTTACAGAATATGCCCCGGGTGTTTCTCCAATTCAAAATAACTTTCCCGTTCGAAACCGGATTATTAGTGGTCTTTCTCAAGGTGTCTGCGTAATCGAAGGAGAGATGAAGAGCGGAGCGCTTATCACAGCACGCCATGGACTTTTTCAAGGAAGGGATGTATATGCCGTCCCAGGCCGTGTAGGCGACAAAAGCTCCGAGGGCGCCAACTATTTACTTACCCAAGGAGCAACGCCTGTTACCAGTGCGGTTGACATTGTTTCCAACTACGAGTTTTTATATCCCCATACGTTAAAAGTCGGCAGAGCTGCTTTGACTAGACTTCCAGTAGATGCCGACAGCGCCGTGCGTAAGCATCAGGTGGCTAAACGAAGCACAGGCAGAAAAACAATTGCGGCAGATAGCGGTGAGGGGCGAGCCGAAAAAAAGAAAGACAAAATCAAACGGGCAAAAAATGAAACCATTTTTCCGCCCATGAAGGAAGATACGGAGCAGGTGCCCAAAATTAATATGGACGCTTTGAGCGAAACGGATATAATAATTTATGAGGCCATGACACCGGATGTACCTATGCTGCCGGACGAGATTTCAAGAGCAGGTTTTGCTCTGCAGCAGGTTATGACTTCTATGACGATGCTGGAAATAGCAGGAGCAGTAGAGGCTGGCGCAGGTGGATATTTTCTCAAACGCGCAGCCGATATTGCGGGAAATGGAGAAAAAGATCTGGAAGAACAGGACTGATATTTTTTAATTTTCCCTTGCAAAATAGAACGCCAGTGCGTATAATAAACCGTGAATTGTCACATATACCTAATATATTGCGCAAGAAGAGGAGACTTTGCATGACCAATTTAGTAATCGTGGAGTCGCCGGCGAAAGCGACAACAATTAAGGGATATCTTGGTCCCAGCTATCGTGTTGTAGCTTCCAAAGGCCATGTCCGGGATTTACCTAAATCCACGCTTGGAATAGATGTAGAAAATCATTTTACTCCCCATTATATTAATATCCGCGGAAAAGGGGATTTAATTAAGGAACTGAAGAAAGAAGCGAAAAACGCGGACAAAATATATCTCGCAACCGACCCTGACCGTGAGGGTGAGGCCATATCCTGGCATCTGTCTACTGCACTTGGTATTCCGGTAGACAATATAAAAAGAATTACATTTAATGAAATTACAAAGAGTGCGGTGAAAGAGGCGATAAAAGCACCTCGTGGACTTGATATGGATTTGGTGAATGCCCAACAGGCCCGCCGTATTTTAGACCGGATTGTTGGATATAAGCTCAGTCCTTTTTTGTGGAAAACGGTGCAGAGCGGTTTGTCCGCAGGACGGGTTCAGTCTGTGGCTACACGAATTATTGTAGAACGAGAGAATGAAATCCGTGCTTTTCAGCCAAAGGAGTACTGGACGATTGACGCTCTGCTTGAAACAGAGCAGGGAAAAGAACTTACTGTGCATTTTCACGGTAAAGCCGGAGAAAAGGAAAAAATGGAACTGCCGGATGAAAAGGCAGCACAAGTAATTTGTAAAGCAGTGGATGGAAAATGCTTTACAGCGGTGGATATTCGCAAAGGAACGAAGCAGAAATCTCCTGCGCCTCCCTTTACGACTTCTACTATGCAGCAGGAAGCCTCTAAAAAATTGAATTTTCAGTCCCAGAGGACTATGCGAGTGGCGCAGGAATTGTATGAAGGTATCAATTTAGGATCTGACGGGGGCGTCCAGGGGTTGATTACTTACATGCGTACAGACTCTTTGCGTATTGCGGCAGAAGCCCAAGCGGCAGCCAGAGAATACATTCAGGAAAAATATGGGGAGAAATATTGCCCAAAGGAAGTGCGTACCTTTAAGTCAAAAGCAACTGCCCAGAACGCGCATGAGGCGATTCGTCCTGCATCAATGACTATGGATCCCGCTAAAGTGAAGAAGCATCTTTCCAGAGATCAATACCGGCTATATAAACTGATTTGGGATCGGTTTATGGCTAGCCAGATGGCTAATGCACAGCTTGCTACTGTGGCAATGGATGTGGAATGCGCGGGATATTTGTTCCGTGCCACCGGGTATACGGTAACTTTTGAAGGATATATGGCTGTATATGAGGAAACATTGGAGTCGGAAAAGGCTGAAAAAGAAGAAAAGGATAAAAATAAGCGGTTGCCAGTGGTGGAAAAGGGAGATGCTTTAGAAAATAAAAAAATCCTTCCCTTACAGCATTTTACAGAGCCGCCGCCGCGGTATACAGAAGCATCACTCATTAAATTTTTGGAAGAGCGTGGAATTGGAAGGCCCTCCACATATACGCCAATTATTACAATTATAAATTCCCGAGGGTACGTGACCCGGGAGGGAAAGTCCCTTGTGCCGACGCCTCTCGGTGAAGTTACTACAAAAATTATGATCGAGTCCTTCCCGGATATCGTAAACTATCAGTTTACTGCTTCCATGGAAGATAAGCTGGACTGTATTGAAAACGGCAAAGAAAACTTGGAGTCTGTGCTGACTGAGTTCTACGCGGACTTTGCGAAAGAATTGGAGGAAGCACAAAATACTGTATCCAAGGAGGACATCCAACTACCGGTAGAAGAAACGGATATTATATGCGAACTTTGCGGCAGTAAAATGATCGTGAAAAAGGGCCGGTACGGAAAGTTTGCCGCATGTCCCAATTATCCTACCTGCAAAAACACTAAGCCGTTGAACAAAAAAGAAGACAGCAGCGAGGAAAAAGAACCGGAAATCGCGCCTTTTAAATGTGAGGCGTGCGGATCGGACATGGTGCTGCGTACAGGACGATACGGCGCATTTTATGCTTGCGTAAAATATCCTACTTGTAAATTTACTAAACAAAAGGTGAAGGAACTGGGCGTAAATTGTCCCAGTTGCGGCAGTCCTCTTGTAACAAAATATGGAAAGAACCGTACTATTTTTTATAGTTGTTCTAAGTATCCAGAATGCAATTTTTCGTCCTGGGATCTTCCTACAAATGAGAAATGTCCGAACTGTGGTGAGATGCTGTATCAAAAAAAAGGAAAGAATATGTTGATTTGTAAAAAGGACGAGTGCGGGTATAAACAGGAGCTTCCTGATGAGGATGCAAAGGCATGACAGTGCAAATTATTGGCGCTGGCCTTGCTGGCTGTGAGGCAGCCTGGCAGGCAGCACGCCTTGGAGCTAGGGTGATACTATATGAAATGAAGCCGGCCAAAATGACGCCGGCTCATTCCTACAGGGGATTTGCAGAATTGGTTTGTTCTAATTCTCTGCGTAGTGCTGATATTACCAGTGGAGTCGGTCTTTTGAAAGAAGAACTGTCCCGTATGGGATCCCTGATCATGGAGGCTGCAAAGGTTACCAGTGTACCAGCGGGCGGAGCCATGGCGGTGGACCGAACGGCTTTTTCCGATTATATTACTAACAAAATTTACGCACATCCTAGTATTCAGGTTGTTGAGGAAGAGATATTAAAAATTCCCGAAGACGGGATCACGATCATCGCAACCGGGCCTCTTACTTCCGATACCCTTGCAGGAGAAATTGCAGAACTAGTTGGGAATAGACGGCTGTCCTTTTATGATGCGGCGGCTCCCATTGTAGATTTTTCTACTATTGATATGAATAAAGCATTTTTTGCTTCTAGATATGGTAAGGGTACGCCGGACTATATCAACTGCCCTATGAATAAAGATGAATATATCGCATTTTATAAGGCGTTGATTTCTGCTGAAGAAGCACAGCTTCACGACTTTGAACAGGGAGAGAAGCTGAAGGTGTTTGAAGGATGCATGCCTGTAGAGGTTATGGCACGGCGCGGGGAAGACACCCTGCGGTTTGGTCCCCTCAAACCTGTAGGAATCAGTCGTCCAGATACGGAAGAAAAATATTATGCCGTCGTCCAGCTGCGCCGGGAAAATCGGGAAGGCACTATGTACAATTTGGTAGGGTTTCAGACACATCTTACCTTTCCGGAGCAGCGACGGGTATTCAGTATGATTCCTGGATTGGAAAATGCTGCGTTCCTGCGGTACGGCGTGATGCACAGAAATACCTTTTTAAATTCTCCGGAGCTACTGTGCCCCGATTATTCCATGCGTGAGCGGGAAAATCTTTTTTTTGCAGGACAAATGACCGGCGTAGAAGGGTATGTGGAGTCAGCCGCGTCCGGCTTTGTGGCAGGACTGTGCGCAGCGCAAAGAGGACTAGGCGTCATAGAAAAAGAGCCGTTTCCGAGAACGACAATGATTGGTGCAATGGCCCATTACGTAAGTGAAGGCGGTGCGGCCGCTTTTCAGCCTATGAATGCAAATTTTGGTATTATCCAAAGCCCACCGGAGAAAATCCGCGGCGGGAAAAAGATTCGCTATGCCTTTTATGCAGATAGGGCTTTGGGAGAAATCGCCAACATAATAGATAAAGGATTTTTTGACATATGAAAATTATATTGGATGCCATGGGAGGAGATTTTGCCCCTTTAGAGGTGGTGAAGGGTGCCGCTCTTGCAGCGGGACAGTATCCCCAAGTGAAGCTGGTATTGGTCGGAGATGAGGAGAAGATCTGCAGTGCGGCAAAGAAAACCGATACTGCGATAGATGACCTACAGATCGTTCAAACGACGCAGGTGCTCACAATGGAAGACGATCCTATGTCTATTTTGAAAGCAAAAAAGGATTCGTCTATGGGGAGGGGGCTGCGGCTTTTGCGAGAAGATGGAGACGCCTTCATTTCAGCTGGAAATACTGGCGCACTCCATACAGGAGCCTCTTTAATTGTTCGATGCCTGCCAGGGGTACACAGGGCTTGCATTGGTACGGTCCTACCCTTTGAAACGCCGGTTCTTCTGCTGGACAGCGGTGCCAACGCTGCAATTCAGCCGGAGTATCTGGCCCAGTGGGCGCTGACAGGGAGCGTCTATGCTTCCCGCATCCTTGGAGTGGAGAAACCCAAAGTGGGGCTTTTGAATATCGGAGCTGAGGAATCAAAGGGGACGCCTACTGCGGCAGCGGCTTACGGGATTTTAAAGCAGCTGTCTGGCATCCATTTTGTAGGCAACGTGGAAGCTAGAGACGTACCTTTTGGAAAATGTGATATTCTACTAACCGATGGTTTTACCGGAAATATCCTTTTGAAATACACAGAAGGCATGGGAGCAATGTTCTTTGGCCTGATGAAAGATATGTTTTACAAGAATACTGCTACAAAGCTGGCTGCACTTGCCGTAAAAAAAGGCCTGCGGCAGATTCGGGATACTTTTGATGCGTCTGCATATGGCGCAGCTCCAATTATCGGCCTTGCCAAACCAGTATTTAAAGCTCATGGTAATGCGGATGCGTCTACAATTGCAAATGCGGTACGCCAGGCAGTGCGGTACGTAGAAGGCGGCGCTGCAAAAGCTATGGCAGAGCTGTCCTTTACCCAAACTGAAACAGAACAATAAATATAATGGAGATTTATATGTCTGAAAATACAAAATTGCCAAGAGATCCAAGACTTTTAGAAAAAACTATCGGATATTATTTTCGGGATCGGAGTTTACTGCAGACAGCGCTGACCCATTCTTCTTATACAAACGAGCTGCGTTCAAAAGGTATAGACAGTGACTGCAATGAACGCTTGGAATTTTTGGGTGATTCTGTTTTGTCTGTCATTGTTAGCAGATATTTATTTTCAGAATTTGCATCTCGCCAGGAAGGGGATTTAACGAAGATCCGCGCTGCTGTGGTTTGTGAAAAAGCTCTTGCTAAATATGCATCTAAAATTTCTCTTGGGGAATATTTGCTTTTGGGTCACGGCGAGGATAAAAATGATGGCCGGCATCGGCCGTCCATCACAGCAGACGCGTTTGAAGCGATGCTTGGTGCCTTTTATCTGGATTCTGGATATAACTGTGATAAAATTGCAAAATTTTTGCTTCCTTTTGTGCAAGAGGAAATTGCCTATACTGGTGAGGACGCTTCCTTTGTGGACTATAAAACGGCCTTACAGCAGATCGTACAACAGGCAAGTGGAGAAAAACTGCGATATGTTTTGGTTGGCGAAAGCGGTCCGGATCATGACAAAAGTTTTCAGATAGAGGCGCGTCTCAACTCCAATGTGATTGGCCACGGAGTTGGCAATACCAAACGTGCGGCAGAGCAGAACGCTGCTAAGGAAGCTCTGGCACTTTTCGGCGGCTCGGAGCAAAAGTGATTTTCTATGAGAAAGCATAGTAATATTCCGATATTTATACAGCATATGGGTTGTCCGAATCAGTGCGTCTTTTGTGACCAACACACGATTACGGGCGCCCATTCTTTTTGTGAAGAATCGGTGCGTCAGGATATTGATGCCGCACTGGAGACAATAGGCAACAGGGAATGCGAAATTGCCTATTTTGGAGGTTCTTTTACAGGAATTGACAGAGATCAAATGCTCCGGCTACTGGAACTTGCACGAGAATATACTGATCGGGGCGCAGTACAGGGAATCCGCCTGTCTACTAGACCAGACTATATTTCACCGGAAATTGTGGAGATTCTTCTTCAATACCCGATTTGTGCGGTAGAGCTTGGCATCCAAAGTATGGATGATATGGTACTTACTGCCAGCCAGCGGGGGCATACTGCTCAAGATACAGCGGGGGCATGCATGCTTTTGCGTGAGGCAGGTATCCCTTTCGTGGGGCAAATGATGACAGGACTGCCTGCTGCTAATATAGAGAAAGAAACGAAAACAGCTCAGCAAATTTGTGAGATGGGCGCCTGTGGCGCACGGATTTACCCGTGTATTGTGTTTCAAAAAACGCCGCTGGCCCATATGGTGGAGGCTGGAGCTTATACGCCTATGTCTGTAGAGGAGGCGGTAGAACGCAGCGCTGCCGTGTTGGAGGTATTCGACATTTATGGCGTACCGTGTCTGAAAATTGGCTTGCACGATGGGGAGGGGCTTCACAGCTCAGATACATATTTTGCCGGGCCGCATCATCCCGCTTTAGGTGAGATGGTGCGCAGCAGAGTGTATCTGCATAAAATAGAAGCTACCCTACAGAACTTTGATTCCCTTTTGAAAAGAACGATCCGTATTGGTGTGGCGAAAGGCCACATTTCCATGGCCGTAGGACAGAATAAAGAAAATAAACGTCGTATTTTGGAAAAAAGCAGGGCGAAATCTGTGAAAATTCTTGAAAATCCTTGCTTGCGCGGCTATAATATTACTGTTGATATTTTATAAAGTATGTAAAAAGAGGTGGCGCTGTGTATCTGAAAACCCTGGAACTTCACGGATTTAAGTCTTTTCCTGAAAAAACAGTTTTGCACTTCAATCCGGGCGCTACAGTTATTGTGGGACCCAATGGAAGCGGTAAATCCAATATTACTGATGCGATGCGCTGGGTGCTTGGAGAGCTTTCCACTAAAAATATCCGCGGAAGCAAAATGGAAGATGTAATTTTTGTAGGTGCGGACGGTCACCGTCCCATGAGCTTTGCGGAGGTTTCCGTTACCTTTGATGATTCCCAGGTGCCCCGTAAGTTGAATTGCCCTCATGAGGAAGTAACGGTGACCAGGCGGTACTACCGAGGCGGAGAAAGTGAATATCTTATTAACAGACAGGCATGCCGCCTGAAGGACATATACGAGCTTTTTATGAATACTGGCATCGGTAGAGAAGGTTATTCCATTATCGGGCAGGGAAAGATTGCTGAGATCATTTCCAAGAGAAGCGAGGATAGACGAGGCATTTTTGAAGAGTCGGCCGGAATCTCTAAATATCGATATAAAAAAACTGAGTCTCAGAAAAAACTCTCTCAGACAGAGGATAATATGACTCGTGTACTGGATATTTTCTCTGAACTGGAGGCTAGAGTCGGCCCTTTGGAGCGGGACGCCCAGAAGGCACGCAAATATCTGGAGCTTTATGAAGAAAAAAAACAGCTGGATGTATCTTTATGGCTGTATGATATGGAGAAATTGCGGGGAGAGGTAGATGCTCTTGGCATTCAGTGTCGGCAGTCTGCCCATGAACTGGAAATGGCGCAGGATACAGAGGCTCAATTGGAGGCTCAATATGAACGGATGTTTGATGCCTCTCAGGAGAATAAACAGGTATCAGGCCAACTATATGAGAAGATCAAGGGGATCACTGAAGAAATTCACCAGTTGGAGCAAAGCTATCAGACGTTGGAATCTGATATTGCCCACAAGTCGGCTATGGCGCAGGATGCTGACGCGTCTCGACAGAAGTCGTTAGATGCTGCCGCTCGGGAAGAAGCCTATGCTGAGGATTTGCGGGAACGATTGCTGAAAAATGGGCAGGAAATAGATAAGCTGCAGGAAGAAGTATGCAGCTTGGATACGAAAAAGAAAACTTGTGTGGAGAAGAAGGAAGCGTTGGAGACTTCCCTGGCCGCTTTCCTTCAGCAAATACAGAAAAAAGAACACGTACTTGGAGAACTGCGCGTGCGGTTTAGTGTACTGGAAAACAGCATCCATACACAAAGTGATCGTCAGGCGCAAATTGGAGAAGAAACTCGGCGATATCAAGAAAAACTTTCGGAAATCGAAAAGGGGCTGGCCGATTGCTGTGCTTCTGTAGAGCTATATGAATCGGCGCTCAGAAAATCCGATGAGGAGGTTGCACGCTGTGACAGAGAACTGCTCGCTCTGTCTGATAAAGCAGAAATCGCAAGAAGAGATTTAGCGGAGCGTCAGGCCGAGGTCCAGGCACTGTCAAGCAGGATCGCCGCCCTCGTGCGGATGCAGGAACATTTTGACGGATATAATAATAGTGTTCGCTTTGTATTGAAGGCACATACCGATAAAAAGCTAAAAGGAATTCATGGACCAATCTCCCATTTGATTCGAGTACAGGAAGAGTACAGGGTGGCATTGGAAACGGCGCTTGGAGCCAATATGCAAAATATTGTGGTGGACGACGAGGTGTCTGCTAAAAGTGCAATATATGCTTTAAAAAATGCCGGGGCTGGCCGCGCGACTTTTTATCCCCTTACATCCATGCAAAGCGGTACGAGAAATCGAGAGCTGCTAGACGCTGTAGGCCAAAAGGGATTTATAGGTTTTGCTGATGAGCTTTTAGAAACTAAAGCGCAGTATAAAGCTGTAATTGCCAGCATTATAGGACGAATCGCTGTTTTTGACAATATTGAAAACGGAACAGATGTAGCTCGCCGGTGCGGATGGAAAATTCGAATTGTAACGCTGGACGGACAGCAGATCAATATGGGCGGCTCCCTTACAGGCGGTTCTGTACGTAAAGATTCTGGTATGCTTAGCCGAGGGGCTCATATTGAAAAGCTGCAGGAACAGAAAGCGCGGTTAGACAAGGATGCCGCTGCGGCCCAGAAATTTTTGCAGACGTTGGAAGGAAAAATTACAGAACTGCAAAATTATCGCCGTAAAGAGGATGAAAAGGCAAAGCTGTCTGAAGTAATGTTGCGTACAGAACGGAGTCAGTTGGATGAATATGAAGCAAACCGCAGTGTCATTGATAATTTGCTAGGACAGCTTGCAGAGGATCAGAAGCAGCTTGCTCTGGTCGGTGAGCAAGGCGGTGCAGATATGCAGCGTCTGGAGGGGCAGATGCAGGAATTGGAGGCAGAGATCGGAGAGATTGCCTCTAAACGTACTCAGATAGATATTGAACGTAATGCGTTAGACGATTCCATTCGAGAGACAGATGAAAAACGGGGAAAGGTGCAGATTTCTATTGCAGAACATATGCGAGATGCGCAGAATTTGCAGGAATCCATAGATGCATCGCTAATACGTGCAGGTGAGCACTGTAGCGCGGGTGATGAATATAAAAACACAGCTGCGTCCCTTCGAGATGAGGTATTGCAGGCGCAAAAACTGACGGAAAGTAGAAAGCAGGAGGCGGTGGATTTCCGGGAAGCCTTATCCGCAGCCGAACAGGAACGCGTGCGCTTAGAAGCTGGCAATGCGGAGTATGATCGCCGTCTCAATGAGATACGTTTGAAAACGAAAGATGTGGCCGCGAAGCGCGAGCTGCTGTTTCGTGCACATACTGCCAATGAAACGAAGTTGGACCGGCTGAACGATAACGTAGATAAAATGACGACGCGCTTGTGGGATGAATATGAGCTAACCCATAGTACAGCGATAGCAATGGATATTCCTGCAGTAACAGAGCAGTCGCGCGGGACAATGGCAGCAAAGCTTACCGAAATGAAAAATACTATCAAAGGTCTGGGCAATGTAAATGTTGGGGCAATTGATGAATATAGTGCGCTGAAAGAGCGATATGATTATCTTGGGGAACAGTTGGCGGATCTGCGGGCTTCTAAAGAGGAACTGGAAAAGATCATAGAGTCTATAGATACAGAAATGGAACGAATGTTTATTACAGCATTTAATCAAATTAATCAGTATTTTGGTGAAACATTCCGCGAATTGTTCGGTGGCGGCAGCGCGCATTTGGTGCTTACCGATCCGGAGCATGTGTTAGAGTCCGGTGTGGAAATCAATGCTGCTCCTCCTGGAAAAATGGTAAAAAATTTAAATTTGCTGTCGGGTGGAGAGCAGGCCTTTGTGGCTATAGCATTGATTTTTGCTATGATTCGTGTCAATCCATCGCCGTTCTGTATTTTTGACGAGATCGAAGCTGCGCTGGATGAGGTCAATGTCACCAGAGTTGCCAATTATGTAAAGCGGTTTTCCAAAGAACTGCAAATTATCTTGATTTCTCACCGACGTGGAATGATGGAAACTGCCGACACCCTGTATGGCGTGACAATGCCAAGGCGTGGAGTGTCCAAAGTATTTACGCTTGATGTAGCGGCGGTATCTAGGGATAAGTCGGTAGCTGAGCAGTTTACCCAGTAATATATATACCGTATGATATGAATGGAGACAACTATGGGATTTTTTGAAAAATTAAAAAATGGATTATCCAAAACAAAAAGTGCTGTTTTCGGTCAAGTGGATAATGTGCTGCGGACTTTTGTTAAAGTTGATGAAGAATTGTTGGAGGAATTGGAGGAGCTTCTCATTTGCTCCGATATGGGCTTTGAAACAGCAGAGGAAATCATCGATATTCTGCGGCAGCAGATTAAAGAGGAGCGTTTGAAGCAGCCTTCCGATGTGAAGGAGGCGCTGCAAAGAATATTGCGTGAAAAAATTGGTGAGGGTGAGCCGCTCCATTTGGACACGACTCCTTCCGTCATTCTGGTGATAGGAGTCAATGGTGTAGGCAAAACGACTTCTATCGGTAAGATTGCGGCCAATCTAGTTTCCCAGGGGAAAAAAGTGGTGGTTGCGGCGGCGGATACCTTTCGAGCTGCCGCTATTGATCAGCTGCAGGTGTGGGCGGATCGTGCCGGAGCAGA
This sequence comes from uncultured Clostridia bacterium, assembly GCA_947643245.1. Taxonomy (GTDB): domain Bacteria; phylum Bacillota; class Clostridia; order Oscillospirales; family CAG-272; genus Avispirillum. Next base: position 13,664 of record CANRVI010000026.1, read on the forward strand.
GCTGATTCGGAAAAATGAAGGAAGCGACCCTGCTGCTGTGGTTTTTGATGCGGCTGCCGCCGCAAAAAAGAGAGGTGCAGATGTACTGATTGTGGATACAGCAGGTCGACTGCATAACAAAAAAAATCTTATGATGGAACTGGCAAAAATCGATCGGGTAATCAGTCGAGAACTACCGGGAGCATCCAGGGAAACACTGCTTATTTTAGACGCTACTACCGGGCAAAATGCGGTGATCCAGGCTAGAGAATTTAAGGAATCTGCAGCGATTACCGGTCTTGTGCTTACGAAATTGGACGGAACTGCCAAAGGCGGAGCAGTGTTCAGCATTAAAAAAATGCTGGATATACCAATTAAATATATCGGAGTGGGCGAGCAGGTCGAGGATATGCAGCCTTTCGACGGGGATATGTTTGTATCCGCGCTGTTTGAGGAATGAGAACAGAAATTCGCAGCATAAGGAAAGGCATGGTCAGAATATGAAACTGGTTTTAGCTTCCAGAAATAGAAGAAAAATCGCAGAGTTGGAGGCGCTTCTTGACGGAACGGTTCTTTTGTCTCTGGATGATATCGGATATTCGCAAGAAATAGTAGAAGACGGAAACAGCTTTGCTGAGAATGCAGTAATTAAAGCGTCTGCGCCAGCATGTATGGGATATGCAGGTATCGCGGACGATTCGGGTCTTTGCGTTGACGCTCTGGACGGCGCACCAGGGATTTATTCCGCGCGGTTTGCTGGAGAAGATGCTACGGATACAGACAACAATGAAAAACTTTTGCAGGAGCTTGCTGATATCTCTGATCCGCAGAAAAACGGAGAGTTTGTTTGTGTGATGGCGTATGTCTGTCCAGCAGAGCAGATGCCCCAGGGACTGCGTGAACGGCTTATAGCTGCAGGGGCCGTTTTCTACGACGTCTTTGCCTCAAAAAGGGCAGGAAAAAATCTTGCAGCTTTTACGGTGGAAGGCAGATGCAGAGGCAAAGTGTTGTCTGCCCCACAGGGAGACGGCGGCTTTGGTTATGATCCTCTTTTTTACATTGAAAAGTATAAAAAAACATTTGCGCAGCTTACACCGAAAGAGAAAAACGCTATCAGTCACAGAGGCGTGGCTATAAGTATATTTACATCGTTACTGCAGATTATACAGGAGTGGGAGAAAGAACATGCTGACAAGTAAACAACGCGCACGTTTGCGCGCCATGGCCAATTCTTTAGATACGATTTTTCAAGTAGGTAAGGGGGGCATTGAGGCTAGCCTTGTGAAAGGGGTGTCCGATGCGCTGGAGGCTAGGGAACTGATTAAACTCCGGGTTTTAGATAATGCTGCTTACAGCGCTAGAGAGGCGGCAGACGCTCTTGCAGAGGCAACCGACGCGGATGTAGTTTCTGTGATTGGAAGCCGATTTGTACTGTACCGTCCATCAGAAAAT
>CANRVI010000027.1 GCA_947643245.1 uncultured Clostridia bacterium
ATGCTGCTTAGCATAATCCTCACAGGGATTGCTTGCAGCGCAGGAGCTGCCGAAATAAAGCAAAAAGAAACAGTTGCCTGTATTGCAGGAGAAGAGAAAAATACAAACAGGGCCGTAGTCCTTACCCAGGCGGAAAAGTCCTTGCTGGCACAGCTGGTCAGCGCCGAATGCCAGGGGGAACCGTATCTCTGCCGGGTAGCAGCGGCAGCGGTGGTGCTCAATCGAGTAGAACATGCAGGTTTTCCAGATACGGTGGTGAATGTAATCTTTTCCGTTGGAGCGTTTGCCAGTGTGGAACAGGGCAAAATTGGCCAGGGGCCTCCAGAAACGGAAATGGATATGGCTATATCCATGGAAGCGGTACGACAGGCCGCGTGCGGTGAGGACCCTACTGGAGGCGCATTGTACTTTGCAGGGGAGAATGATCCCAGAGCAAACGGCATTGCCGTAACCTTTTGCGCCGGCGGCATGGTGTTCGGCAGATAGGAAAGCAAAACGGGGAGATTTTCTTCCCGTTTTATTTTTTGTGTAGGTCCACTGTAAGTGACATAAAGGAAAAGTTACCTTCCTTATATTTATACAAAGCCTTACAAGGCTTTCTGTTATGGATTGTGCACATCCACAAATCAAACCTGTTCACAGAAATTGCCTTGACAAGGAAAGAGAAGAGATGTATAATTATACAAATATAATGACTAAATAATCGAATTTTTAGCGACAGCACCCTGATTTATATTCTTTAAAAACATAAATTGTAAGAAATGGGAGAGCACGATGATAAAAGTATTTATAGACGGCAAAGAAGGAACAACAGGTCTGCAGATTTGGGAACGACTGTCGGATCGGGATGACTTGGAACTGCTGATTCTTCCAGATGCACTGCGCAAGGATCCTGCTGCGCGGCGCCAGGCGCTGAATAGCTGCGACATTGCTTTTTTCTGCCTTCCCGATGGGGCGGCAAAGGAAGCCGCTGCTATGATCGAAAATCCTGCGGTACGAGTAATCGATGCTTCCACCGCCCATAGAACGGATCCCGGCTGGACATATGGATTTCCAGAACTTTCTGCCGACATCCATCGTTCTGTTATGGAGTCGTCTCGGGTTGCCAATCCTGGATGTCACGCCAGTGGTTTTATTGCTTTGGTGCGCCCACTGATCGATGCGGGACTCCTAGACAAAAATGCTGCTCTGTCCTGCTTTTCTATTACTGGCTACAGCGGGGGCGGTAAGAAAATGATTATCGGATATGAAGACAGCGACCGTCTACCCCTGCTGGATGCACCCCGGCAGTACGGCCTGTCTCAAACCCATAAGCACCTGCCGGAGATGCAGACTTTGTGCGGTCTAGCCAAAGCCCCCATCTTTTGTCCTATTGTGGCGGACTACTATTGCGGCATGGAAGTGACTGTACCCTTGCATCGGGAGCTGCTTCAAGGCAGTGTGGAGGACGTGCGCGCCGTATATCAGAGCCTATACACCGGCCCGGTAGTGCGATACCTGCCTGACGCAGAGGAAGAAGGGTTTCTTGCTGCGGGCAAATATGCAGGCTGGGATGGAATGGAGATATCTGTCCATGGAAATACAGACCGGGTTTTGCTTTGCGCTCGGTACGATAATTTAGGAAAAGGCGCGTCCGGTGCAGCAGTGCAGAGCTTTAATATTATGACCGGGCAGCCCCAGACAAAAGGGCTTCGTCTGGGGGAGTAAGGAAACCGGAAAAAGTTTTCCACAGGCTGGACAATTGTTGACTTATCAGAGTAAACAAAGTATAATATAAAGAAAGAATTTTAGAGAATTGGTGACCGATATGGATTTTATAAAAGGCGGTGTATGCGCCGCGGCAGGATTCAAAGCGGGAGGGGTGCACTGCGGCATCCGCAAAAATAAAACAAAAAAGGATCTGGCGCTGATCGTCAGTGAAAAAGAGGCAGCGGCAGCGTGTGTATATACGAGAAATCTGGTAAAGGGCGCTCCCATTGCAGTAACGAAAAAGCATGTGGCGAACGGATATGCCCGTGCTATCATTTGCAACAGCGGGATTGCCAACACATGTGCCGGCGACGGAATAGAAACAGCTACCGGCATGTGCGCTTTGGCGGCAAAAGCGCTGGGTATAACACAGCAGGATATGGTAGTAGCATCTACAGGGGTAATCGGGCCGTCCTTGTCATTGGAACCGGTACGTACCCATATTGACGCGCTGGCGGCTGGCTTGTCGGCAGACGATGCCGGTAGTGCGGATGCGGCTACTGCGATTATGACTACGGATACGGTGAAAAAAGAGGTGGCGGTAGCCTTCGAGATTGACGGCGTGCAATGCAAAATTGGCGGGATCGCCAAGGGTAGTGGCATGATTCATCCAGACATGGCCACCATGCTGGTGTTTGTTACCACCGACTGCAGCATTTCTCCCAAAATGCTGCAGAGGGCGCTGTCGGAGGATGTGCCCGATTCCTTCAATATGCTCAGCATTGACGGGGATACCTCTACAAATGATATGGTGACGGTGCTTGCAAACGGAATGGCACAGAATCCACAGATTACCGATGAAGGTCCTGCGTATACTGCCTTTTGTGAAGCATTAGCGGCAGTTACCCGGTCTCTGTGCCGCATGCTTGCGGCAGATGGGGAAGGGGCTACAAAGCTGTTGGATTGTATCGTATGTGGCGCGGCAGATGTAACAACAGCCAAAACAGCGGCGAAAAGCGTTATTTGCTCTTCTCTTGTAAAAAGCGCTATGTTTGGCGCAGACGCAAACTGGGGCAGAGTCCTGTGTGCCCTAGGCTACAGTGGCGCAGAATTGGATACGGGCAAAATCAACGTGTCCTTTAAAAGCGAAGCGGGGGAGGTTGCTGTGTGTAAAAATGGTGCTGGGATTCTCTTTGATGAAGACAGTGCAAAAAAGATTCTTTCCAAGGACGATATACAGATACTTGTAGACCTGCAGAGCGGGGATGCCAGTGCCCAGGCATGGGGCTGCGACCTTACCTATGATTATGTAAAGATAAACGGAGACTATCGGACATGAGCGAAATAAAGCCCAGCGCAGAACTTACCTCGCAGGTGTTGATTCAGGCGCTGCCGTATATCCAGAAATATAAGGATAAAACCATTGTGATCAAATACGGCGGCAATGCTATGATCAACGAGAAACTGAAAGACGCCGTTATGGGGGACATTGTACTCCTCAGCGCTATTGGCATTAAAGTGGTGCTGGTGCACGGCGGCGGCCCCGAAATTACAGATATGCTCCACCGTGTGGGTAAGAAAAGCAGCTTTGTGGATGGGCTGCGAGTTACAGACCGGGAAACGGTAGATATTGTGCAGATGGTACTGGCTGGAAAGGTAAATAAAAGCTTAGTGGATCTGGTCACCCGTAAGGGTGGCCGGGCCATTGGCCTGTGCGGCATTGATGCAGGGATGATTCGGGCAAAGGCGGCGGATAGCCGTCTGGGCTTTGTAGGCGAGATCACCGATATCGATACCCGTCCCATTTCGGACGTACTGGAGCGTGGATACATCCCCATTATCTCCACCGTGGGCAGCGACGGGCAGGGAAATGTATATAATATCAATGCGGATACAGCGGCGTCCCGCATTGCAGGGGCGCTGCAGACAGAATCTCTAATTATTATGACAGACGCGCCCGGCGTCTTACGGGAAAAAACAAACCCGGATACCTTAATTTCAAAAATTTTTGTGTCCGATACCTTACGCCTGGCGAAGGAAGGGGTGCTGGACGGAGGGATGATTCCAAAGGTGGATTGCTGCAAAAACGCTATCCGCCAGGGTGTAAACCGAGTGTTTATCATTGACGGCAGAGTGCCTCATTCTATTTTAATTGAAATATTTACCGACGCGGGGCTTGGCACCATGTTTGTCGGCGGCTGAGACGCATAGAAAGGTGTACATATGGAAAACACACTGGATTTGACGAACAAGTATATGGCAAAAACCTATAACCGCGCTCCTGTACAGCTGATTCGGGGGGCAGGATCCCTGGCTTATGACGCGGGGGGAAACCGGTATATTGACCTTGGCTCCGGCATTGCAGTCAACCAGTTTGGTATTGCAGATCCCGACTGGATCCAGGCAGTGACTGCGCAGCTGTCCTGCCTGCAGCATACATCAAACTTATATTACAGCGAACCGGCAGCCCGTCTTGCCAAAATTCTCTGTGAGCGGACGGGGATGGAACGGGTGTTCTTCTCGAACTCCGGCGCGGAGGCCAACGAATGTGCTATTAAAACAGCCCGCCGGCGGGCATATCTTACATATAGAGATGCGTCTCATAGTACTATTATCACCCTCCGGGGCTCTTTCCATGGCCGGACCATCACCACTTTATCTGCTACTGGACAGGATAGCTTCCATACAGAATTTGGTCCCTTTACAGGCGGATTTGTCTATACCCAACCGGGGGATATAGAAGATTTGCACCGTTTAGCAGACGGTGGAGGGTGCTGCGCCGTTATGCTGGAAACGATCCAGGGAGAGGGCGGCGTCAATGTACTGGACGCGGCGTATATACAAGCGGTGTGGGAATTATGCCAGCAGCGGGATATGCTGCTGATTGTCGATGAGGTGCAAACAGGAAATGGACGTACCGGCAGCCTGTATTCTTATACACATTACGGAATAACGCCTGACATTGTTACCACAGCGAAAGGGCTTGCCGGCGGACTGCCTATGGGCGCTACCCTTTTCGGCGGTCGGTGCGCCGACGTACTCACGCCTGGGTCTCACGGATCAACCTTTGGAGGGAACCCTGTGGCTGCTGCCGGCGCGGTAAATATTATAAACAGAATCGACCACGAACTTCTTTCCGGGGTCATTCAGAGGGAAAAGCTGATTCGTGACCTTCTTGCGGGAGCGAACGGTGTAATTGATGTGACAGGCCGGGGATTGATGCTGGGAATCCAGTGTGCAAAGCCTGCGGGAGAGATTGTGGCGCAGGCGGCTCGCGCTGGTGTGCTGGCACTTACGGCAAAGGATAAAGTTCGTCTTTTGCCGGCGTTGAATATCCCAATGGAGCTGCTGCAGGAAGCTATAGAAATTTTAAAACGGGTAATTGCAGAATGAACCATTTTTTGACGATATCGGAGCTGCACGCAAAGCAGATCCATGAGATACTGAACTTGGCGGATCAGCTGAAATATGAGAAGCAGCGCCGCACGCCCCATCTGCTGCTCCAGGGAAAAACCCTTGGAATTGTGCCGGGAAGTTCATCTTCCCGCACCCGAATTTGTCTGGAGGTAGGGATGTATGATCTTGGGGGGCAGGCGGTATCGCTGCCGGCAGACAGCCTGCAGGATCAGGACGGATCCCGGATACGGGAAAGCGCCCAGTGTTATTCCCGCTTTGTGGATGTAATTGCGCTTCGCGCATTATCTCATACGGTGCTTGGCGCCTTTGCGGCAGAGAGCAGCGTGCCTGTGCTCAATGGAGCGTCCGATTTGGCGGATCCTTGTGGTACCCTTGCGGATCTCATGACCATTCGGGAACGGTGCGGTTCCTTTGCAGGACTGCGCCTTTGCTATGCGGGGCCTGCCGGGGCCGCGGCAAACAGTCTGATCGCCGGTGCGCTGGCCATGGGAATGGAAGTGGCCACGCTGACGGCGCCCTGCAGGGAAACGGATGGAGAGCCGCTTCTTTTAAAGGGCTGGACTTTATTTGAAAATTTGGCGGATGCGGTGGTTGGCGCCGATATTATATATACAGGCCCCGGGGCGATATGGGGAGAGATTGACAATACAATCACGGCAGCCGGAGCACAGGATTTGCTTGTGCTCCATAAACAGCCTGCCAACCGAGGAAGAGAACTATCGGAACAGGTTTTCGCGGATCATGCGCAGGAAATCTATGATCAGGCGGAAAACAAGCTTCACGTGATTAAGGCGCTTCTGGTAAAATTGCTGCGGCAGTGAGGATAAGTTTAAGCTGGATGGGAATAAGCCAAAGAAAGGTATAAATGGTAGTATGAAAAAAGCGTATTTAATTTTAGACGACGGACAGGTGTTTGAGGGATACCGTTTCGGCGCCGAGGGAGACGCGGTAGGAGAATTGGTATTCAACACCGGTATGGTGGGGTATATTGAAACCCTTACGGATCCCAGCTACGGTGGACAGATTGTGCTGCAGACCTTCCCGCTTATCGGGAATTATGGGATGAACGATGAAGACTGGGAAGGAAACCCTGCTCCCAGCGGATATGTAGTACGGGAATGGTGCGATACGCCGTCCAATTTCCGCAGCACGGGTACAGTAGACACGTTTTTGAAAAAGGCGGGGATTCCCGGAATCTTTGGCGTGGATACCCGGCAGATTACCCGAATTATCCGGGAGAAGGGCGTGATGAACGCCGTTATCGCGGATAGCGTGCCGGCAGATCTGTCTGCGCTGCATACCTATACCATTACCGATGCGGTAAAAAAAGCGTCCTGCGAGGCGCCCGCTGTATATCCGGCCCTGGATGAGGGAAAATACAAAGTTACCCTGATCGATTACGGCTGCAAAAAAAGCATTCTGCGCTGGCTGACGGGTCAGGGCTGCACTGTTACGGTGGTGCCCTATAATACAAACGCGGGGGATATTCTCGCCGGTAATCCGGATGGGGTCGTTCTTTCCGGCGGCCCTGGTAATCCCGCAGAGAATACAGGTTGCATTGAAGAAATTTGTGGCCTTCTCGGTAAGGTTCCCATGCTTGGGATAGGACTGGGGCATCAGATGCTGGCCCTGGCAAATGGAGGCAAAACCATTAAGCTGAAATACGGTCACAGAGGCGCTAATCAGCCGGCCAAAGAAATTTTGGGCCATCGAACCTACATTACCAGCCAAAATCATGGCTACGCAGTAGAGGCAGACAGCATCGGCGAAGGTGGCCGTGTTACCATGATCAACGCAAACGACGGCACCTGCGAGGGAATTGAATACCCTGCTTTGCGGGCGTTTTCCGTACAGTTTGATCCCGAAACATGCTCCGGCCCCTTGGGAAAGAACCCTTTGCTTGATCAGTTTATGAATTGGATGGGAGGAACAGACAATGCCGCTAAATAAAAGTATCAAAAAGGTTCTGATGATCGGAAGCGGACCCATCGTAATCGGTCAGGCAGCAGAATTTGACTATGCAGGCGCCCAGGCGTGCCGCGTACTGAAAAAGGCGGGAGTCAATGTGGTGCTGGTAAACTCTAACCCTGCTACCATTATGACAGATAACGCCCTTGCGGATGAAATTTATTTGGAACCGCTGACGGTGGAAACCGTCAAGCGAATTATTGAAAAAGAACGGCCTGACAGCCTTTTGGCAGGACTTGGTGGTCAGACTGGACTTACGCTGGCGATGCAGCTTTCCAAGGATGGATACTTGGAGGAGCAGGGCGTGCGCCTGTTGGGTACAGACGCCCATGCCATTGACCGGGCGGAAGATCGGCAGATGTTCAAGGATACTATGGCAAAAATTGGCCAGCCTGTAGTGCCTTCCGATATTGCAAATACCGTAGACGGCTGTGTGGAGGTAGCCAATCGGATCGGCGGCTACCCTGTAATTGTACGGCCTGCCTTTACCCTTGGCGGCGGCGGCGGCGGCGTGGCATATTCCGAAGAGGAACTGCGTGTCATCGCCCGTACCGGACTGGATGTGTCTCCCATCACGCAAGTGCTTATCGAGCGGTATATCGCCGGCTGGAAAGAAATTGAGTTTGAAGTAATGCGGGACTCTGCCGATAATGCTATTGCCATCTGCTCTATGGAAAACTTTGACCCTGTAGGGATCCACACAGGGGATTCCATTGTGGTAGCGCCCGCGCTTTCCCTGACTACCAAGGAGTATCAGATGTTGCGCGCTGCGTCTCTCGATATTGTGTCGGAGCTTGGTATTGTAGGCGGATGCAACTGCCAGTTTGCACTCAATCCAGAATCCTTTGAGTATGCCGTAATCGAGGTAAACCCGCGGGTTTCCCGTTCTTCTGCGTTGGCGTCTAAGGCCACAGGATACCCAATTGCCAAGGTAACCACGCAGCTGGCCCTGGGCTATACGCTGGACGAGATCCAGAACGAGATTACCGGAAAAACCTGCGCTTGCTTTGAGCCTACTGTAGACTATGTGGTGTTGAAATTCCCCAAATGGCCTTTCGATAAATTTGTCAATTCCAGCCGGAAGCTGGGCACGCAAATGAAAGCTACCGGAGAGGTCATGTCTATTGCGCCTTCTTTTGAAATGGCAGTAATGAAGGCTGTTCGAGGCGCAGAAATTTCTCTGGATACTCTCAACATGCAGCCCAAAACAGCGCAGTCTCTTACCGAGCGCCTGGCAGCCCAGGATGACGTGCGGATTTTCACTGTGTTTGAAGCACTTAAGGGCGGCATGGACATAGAAGAAGTTTATAAAATTACAAAAATTGACCGCTGGTTCCTCTGCAAGCTGCAGGGCCTTGCGGAATTTGAAAAGAAAATTGCTGGTGGACTGTCCGATGAGGACTACTATACGGCAAAGAAGCTGGGCTATACAGATGCAGCCCTCACAGTTCTTTCTGGGCGCAGGGAACTGCCGGCCAGCACTGCCGTGTACAAAATGGTAGATACCTGTGGTGCGGAGTTTGCCGCTCAAACGCCTTACTTCTATTCGACCTATGACACGGAATGCGAATCCCGCACTTTCCCTAAAAGCGGTAAGCCGGTTATTATGGTGCTGGGAAGCGGACCGATTCGAATCGGCCAAGGTATCGAGTTCGACTACTCCTCTGTCCATTGCGTGTGGACTCTAAAGGAGCTTGGATATGATGTAGTGATCGTCAACAATAACCCAGAAACGGTTTCAACCGACTATGATACAGCAGACCGGCTGTATTTCGAGCCGCTTTGTCAGGAAGATGTGATGAACATCATCAAGGCAGAGAATCCGGTGGGCGTGGTTGTGGCCTTCGGCGGTCAGACAGCCATTAAGCTGACGAAATTTTTGGATCAGAATGGAATCAAAATACTAGGCACCTCTGCAGACGGTATTGATATTGCTGAAGACAGAGAGCGGTTCGACGCACTGCTGGAGGAATTCTCCATCCGCCGTCCAAAGGGGCACGGTGTTATGACCTGCGAAGATGCATTGGCAGCAGCCAACGAACTGGGATATCCTGTTTTGTTGCGCCCGTCTTACGTAATCGGAGGCCAGAACATGACCATCGCCTATGATGACGCAAGCGTGCGCCGGTACATGGAGATCATTCTCTCCGGGGAAATTGACAACCCCGTTCTGGTAGATAAATATATGATGGGCACAGAGCTGGAGGTCGATGTGATTTCCGATGGCAAGGATGTGCTTATTCCCGGTATTATGGAGCATATTGAGCGGGCGGGCGTCCATTCCGGCGACTCTATCGCTGTGTATCCTCCCTATAATCTTAACGATTTAATGCTGGAAAAGGTCATCGACTGTTCTACGAAGCTGGCTCTTTCTTTAGGAACAAAGGGGCTTGTGAACATTCAGTATCTTATTTACCATGGTGAACTGTATGTGATTGAGGTAAATCCCCGCGCGTCCCGTACGGTTCCGTATATCAGCAAGGTAACCGGTGTTCCTCTGGTGGATATCGCCAGCCGGGTAATGACTGGCAAAGCTCTGGCAGATTTGGGCTATGGTACAGGCCTGTACAAAACACCGCCCTACTTTGCGGTAAAGGTGCCGGTGTTCTCCTTTGAAAAGTTGTCTGATGTAAACTCTATCCTGGGACCGGAGATGAAATCCACCGGCGAGGTGTTGGGTATTGGACGGACTATGGCGGAAGCTCTTTTCAAGGGACTTACTTCCGCGGGCTTTGATCTGAAGCTGCCTAGCCACGGCAAAATTGGCGCGCTGATCAGCGTTTGCGAATACGACAGCTTTGAAGTAGTAACGCTGGCAAAAAAATTCCACGATTTGGGCATTGAAATTTACGCCACACCCGATACGGCAAAAACCATTTCTCAATTGGGCATTGAAGTAAACACTGTACGCAGTATGGATCAGGGAGATGATATGATGCAGCTGCTGGAATCCGGCAAGATCAGCTATGTGATCTATACCGGAGCGGTGCACGACGATACAGTTGGCGATTACATTACTCTTCACCGGCGGGCAATCCAACTTTCTATCGCATGTCTCACCTCTCTGGACACAGCAAACGCTCTGGCGGATATCTTTGCGTCCCGTTACAATCAGCAAAATACGGAAAATGTAGATATAAACAATATGCGGACTATGCGGCAGAAGGTGCGTTTCTCCAAAATGGAAGGTAGCGGCAACGACTACATCTTTATTGACAACTTTGATGGAAAGATTACCTGTCCCGAATCTTTGTGCGTATCTCTTTGTGACCGTAACTGCGGCATTGGAGGCACCGGTATCGTCCTAATAGAAAAATCTCATGTGGCAGATGCAAAAATGCGCATCTTTAACCAAGATGGCAGTGAAGGACTGATGGCGGGCAACAGTATCCGTTGTGTGGCAAAGTATTTGTATGACAATGGCATCACGGTGAAAAAAGTGCTGCAAATCGAGACTGCCAGCGGAATCCGCACGCTGCGCCTGTATACTATGAACGGAAAGGTTTCGTCCGTTTCGGTAGATATGGGTCAGGCCAGTCTGTCTCCGGTGGATATTGGAACCACCCTTACGGGGGATGAGATTGTGGATTACCCGATACAAATTGGAGGGGAATCGTACAACATCACCTGCGTTTCTATAGGCAATCCCCACTGTGTAGTGTTCTGTGGCAGGGTAGACGATGTGGACATCGAAAAGGTAGGGCCTGCCTTTGAAAATGCGGACATCTTCCCGGGGCGGATCAATACGGAATTTGTCCGTGTGGTCAATGAAGTAACGCTGAAAATGCGGGTTTGGGAGCGTGGCAATGGAGAAACGCTCGCGTGCGGTACAGGAGCCTGTGCGGCGGTAGTAGCTGCTACACGGCTTGGATATCTGAAAAAGGGTACCGATGTGACGGTGAAGCTGCCTGGAGGAGATTTGATCGTTCGGTATACAGACGATGGGGTTCTGCTTACCGGTGAGGCAAAACGGATCTTTGAAGGGGAAGTAGAGCTGTAAGGATTTCCTACAGAAAAATAAAAAAACGCTTGATTTTTTAAAAAAGATATGATATAATAGCAGGGCACTCTAGAGAGACCATAGAGTGTCCTACATGGAGAAGTCGCGTAGTTGGTCGAGCGCGCGCGATTGGAAATCGCGTAACCGTCAAAAGCGGTTCGAGAGTTCGAATCTCTCCTTCTCCGCCAAATGAAAAGCCACCCAGTAGGGTGGTTTTTCTATTAATGAAACCGGGGCAGGGAAATCAAGCGAAGTAAAAACACCATTGCAATGCGAACCTTTTTGGTTTGGGCAAACAATGGTGTTTTGTTATAACTCCTGTATTTAAGCGGCTTTTCGAGGTCGTTTTTCTTTTTTTCATCTGGACTTTAAACAAGAAATTCCCAAGATAGTTTTTTAAAACCCCAAAGTAAAATTTATTAAATTCACGATAAATTATACGATTAAAACGTAGCTTTGCTTATGGATATACAAAAACGGAGGAAGCGCATATAATAATAGAAACCAATAAAGCATAAAGGGAGATGCATATATGAAACGTTGCGTTCCACTGGAACCCGCAGCCGAGGCTGTCTGCAATCAAAGTGCGGTGCCCCCGTTGATTTTTCAGTTGCCACCTGAGGAAGGCAGAAAAGTATTGGAAGAAGCGCAGGATACACCGGTATATAAATATCCTGCAAATATATACTCAGATTGTATACACACTGGAATGTGGGGCAGTATACCGGTGTATTTTATTACTCCCAAGGGAGAAGAAATAAAAAATATTATATTCTATATTCATGGCGCTGGCTGGGTATTTGGCAGCTTTCATACTCACGAAAAGTTGGTCAGAGAACTTTCGGCAAGGACAAACTCATTGGTCGTATTTCCGGAATACAGCCGATCACCGGAAGCAAAATATCCTACAGCGATTGAGCAGTGCTATTTTATCCTTTCTCACTTAAAGGAAATTATTAAGGAGCGCTTTTCAATTGTCAACTATCCTACACTCACAGTTGCAGGTGACAGCGTTGGCGGAAATATGGCAATCGCCATGGCGCTTATATCATCAATGCGGCATGGTCCAAGTATTTATAAGATGCTATTATATTATCCGGTAACAAACGCCTGTTTTGACACGCCAAGTTATCGTCGGTTTGCAGTGGATTATTACCTGTATCGGGAAGGTATGAAATGGTTCTGGCGTCAATATACAACTTCTATGGAGGAGCGAAATCAAATCACTGCGTCTCCTCTTCGGGCAAGCATAGATTGTTTGAAATGCCTTCCTCAGACTATGATCATTAACGGACAGGCGGATGTTTTGCGGAGTGAGGGAGAGGCTTTTGGAGAAAAACTTCGTTGTGCCGGGGTGGAGGTAACTGCTGTGCGGGTCCAGGGAACCATCCATGATTTTGTGATGCTAAATGCATTGGATCAAACCAATGCCTGCCGTACCGCTATGGACGCATCCACTGAGTGGATTAACCGAAAAAAACAATCCTCTTTTTCGTAATAAGACAATTGCAATTGGAATGTATTTGATTTTGATTAACCGTGCTTGGCTTACCAACTTCAAGCTTTTCAGGTTGCTTTTTCCATTTTGAAGGCTTGTATTACAAGAGTTTAAACGCCTCACAAATCCGCTGAAAGTCCTTAGACAATAGAAAAGCCGCCCGGTAGGGAGGCTTTTTTGTTTGGTTAGAAAATGTTTACGAAATCGTATCCGCAAATTCCGGCAGCAGGAAATCCACAATTAAATCTTTTTCAATTGTAAATTCCGGCGTTCCCATATACCCGGGGGCTACCTCATACTTGTCAAACGGAATCACAAGATCACCGTTTTCATTCCAATAAAAATTATGTTCTGCATGAATAGATACAATATCGTTGCCGAACATACTGTCTTGTACCCAATATTTCAAATCGCTGTCCTTTTGCATAGCCTCCAGCATTTGGCTTTCTATCTCCTGTTGTACGGCGTCATAGAAGCCGTCATCCGATACCATATCGCCTAATTTTACTATTTTCCCAGTACGTTTATTGAAGTGATAGTATTTAAAATATGTGTTGCTGCTTCCGGCTGCTTCATGTACACGAAGTTTTAAAGTAAACCAACGAGAGGAGTTAGTAATCGTTTCATAGTCAACATAAACCGAGCTATGTCCATTGTCTCCAATTGATGCAAGGTCGTCGTAAAAACGGTGCATAAGCGCGTCCGTCAGCGTTTTTACATCCTCGTTTATGGAATCAAATGCTGTATTGTTTGCATCTTCCACTTTGGGAACATCAATATCCATTTCGTGTTTGTCATCAGAATAAAAATAGTTTCGGATGGTGACCACCCGAACAATATCCCCGATTACGGGAACTTGCTGCAACGCCTGCCCATAGGAGGCGCTTATATTCGGAAGCAAAAAAAGGGTTGTGAAAATAAATCCGGCGGCAGCGGCGGCAACCCGTGGAAATGCGTGCGTGCGCTTTGCACATGCGGCGGGGCTCTTTTCAGGCAAATCGGCAAGGGTCTGTTCTATGCGATTTTTCACCGAATCGGGGACTTCAATAAAATCCTGTGCAGCCCAGCTTTTTATATATTTGTCAAAGTCATGCATTTGAAAAATCCTCCTGCAAAATTTCCCGCAGCATTTTTCTGGCTCGGGAAAGCTGTTTTCTTACGGCAAGAATGTTTACACCTGTGATTTGCGCAATTTCCAATATTGAAAAATTTTCAAAGTAAAACAATACGACGACAGTCCGATAGGGGATCTGAAGCTGCTTGACAGCCGCGCGCAGCGCAAGTTTTGTAACAATTGCATTTTCATTTCCGGCGTCGAAAGCTTCTGGAATTTCTTCTACAGACGTAATTTTTTCATTTTTGCGAATCAACTCCACTGCCGTGTTGTGTACAATACGAAGTATCCATGGCTTGAATGAAGCATCTTGTTTTAGGGTGTCTAAATTTTTATAAGCTCGATAAATGGATTCGCTGATCACCTCAGCCGCATCCGCCGTATTTCGTACGATTGAAAAGGCCAAAGCGTACATTGTCCGCTCATATTGCCGTATGTGCCTTACAAACACATCCTTGTCCGTCAAAGTTAACCCTCCCTGATGTGTGCCGCAGTTTGCTCCATGATCCATTGACCCCACTCTAAATAATATTTTCCATAAAGATGGGCGCTGTCAATACATTTTTCAAAGGGCAAATTTCCATTCCCATCGTTAAATATCGTATTGGCGTCCAGATAGAAAATTGTTTCGCCGTCTGCAAGCGCCGCCAAAGCTGTGTTTAGCTTGCCAATGGCAGTATTGTTTATAATTTTATCTGTGTCGGAACGACTTTTTGTAACACACAGATTAGCCTGAATAAAAATAAACGCGCCGGGCTGTTTTTCTCTGATATATGTAATAAGATCGTTATATTTTTCTACCGTTCTGCTCATGTTATAGCCTAGTTCATTGATGCCCAGCATAATATATATTTTGCCATACCTTTTGCTTTGCAGCAAATCCTCAAGGGTTATTTTTCCGATTGAGGGGACAGATACAGGCTTGCTGTGGATGTTGTACACGTTCATGCCTACACTGGCAAAAAAGCTTGCACCGCCGATTTGTGCATACTCCATCAGCCCTACGGTTCTGGAGTCTCCAATAAACAGAGCGTCTTCCATTGTGATAGTAGACACGGGGTTTGAATCCGGGGTTTCCTCTGTTTGGCTGTCTGTGCTCTCCTCCGCCGTGGTTGTCTGCATCGGAGCGGTTTCGGGTTCCTCTGGTATGTACACTTCCGTTTCAGGGCTGCTTACATGTGTAGAATCGGATATGGTGGTATCCTCCGTGCCT
>CANRVI010000028.1 GCA_947643245.1 uncultured Clostridia bacterium
CTAGATGCATTAATCACATTATAGGACATGAGAATATCCGCCATATCTCCAACCGTACATCCAATTGAGTGAGAAACATCACGCCCATCAACGATCAGCATGACAATCACACCGTCCTCCCGCTGCCCGATTGCAGTACGGGGCTGGAGACCGTATCCCGCGGATCCAGACACTTGTTTAACGCCATCTGCGATCAGCACCGGGCTGAATTGGATTCCATCTCGAATATTTGTATATGTACTCCAAAGGGAAATATTACCAACAACCAGCCTATTGTCAGTAGTCAAAACGATACTGCCATAGTAATTTACAAATTCGCCCCAGTATTGGCCCCTTGAACAGCTAATACCCACAACGACGCCACCGTTTCCTTCGCCCCCCGGATCCCGGAAGCCGCTGGCGTTAATTCCAGCGATAGCGCCGTATTGCTCCATCATATCTAGGATTCGCATACCGGTTTGATTTTTATATGCCGTAGATCCCAAATACACTCTGGAAGGATCGTCTACCAGCATAATCTTTCCCTTAAATCCGGAGCCTATGATTTCAGAAACCACCAGTCCCTGTTCAATATCATTAATAAGCACCGTATTTCCAGCGTAATCCTTGCCGCCTACCGTCAGGTTTTTCTGGCCCAGTATATCTGCTTGCACCGGCGGCTCATCTGTCGGCTCATCTGTCGGCACTGGATCTCCTGTTGACAAGCCGTCCCCTCCGCCAAGAACATCCTCGTCCGTAGCCAAATTTGACATGACCTCATCTATGATATCTTGAGGAAAAAACCTTTCCGCCAACCAGTGGTGTCGGCCGGTGGTCATTGCCGTTTCAATCCAGATCCCTCTCCAATGGGCAATAAAAGGATTGGAGGAGTAAACAAATATCACATAGCATACAGTAAGAAGTAAAATTAGTCCCACAGGAATACCGATGCCAATGTAAAAACGCCTGCGCTTTTTGCGGTCTGATACAGCGTCTCTCTTTTTGTGCATACTTGTCAGATTTAGCTGTTTGTCCTTTTCAGACAACTGTTTCTTTGGCTTCGGCAGAAAAGCGATCGAAACGCTTTCCTGCCGGTTTTGATCTTTTGTTATATTTCTGTTTTCCATATTATCAGCATTATCAGCAGCTTGCTAAAGTACTTACAAGCCTTCCACGGCATCCGCAGCAGGTACGATATATTCGTTTTCCATCAGTTCGATCACTCCTTTGTCTACCAGTCCTGTCAGTTTTGTATCCAAAGGAATCCTTGCAAGAAGAGGGATACCGTATTCGCTTGCAACTGCCTCTGCCCGACTCTCGCCAAACAATGGAATTTCTTTTCCGCAATCCGGACATACCGCATAAGACATGTTTTCTACCATGCCCAAAATAGGAATATTCATAAGTTTCGCCATGTTCACTGCTTTTTCCACAATCATGGAAACCAACTCCTGGGGCGTCGTCACAATAACGATTCCATCCAGAGGGAGAGATTGAAATACGGTGAGCGGAACATCTCCTGTTCCAGGAGGCATATCCACAAACATATAATCTACATCCGTCCAAATTACATCTGTCCAAAACTGCTTTACAGCACCTGCGATAACAGGACCCCGCCAAACCACCGGGCTGCAGGCATCCTCAAGCAGTAAATTAACGCTCATTAGTTGAATACCTGTTTTTGTATATGCGGGAAGCATCGTCTCACCACTTACCTCCACACCTTTGGATACACCAAACGCTTTGGGTATAGATGGGCCGGTAATATCTGCGTCCAACACAGCAACGCCCCAAGAACGCCGACGCATCTCCGTAGCCAACATAGAAGTTACTAAGGACTTGCCAACGCCGCCCTTCCCAGAAACAACGCCGATCACGTGTTTCACGGATGAGGCAGGATTTAGGGGTTCCTTTTGAATTTCTGTATTGCCACGGGAAGCGCAGTCAGCGCCGCAGCTAGAACAATCGTGGGTACATGTATTTTGTTCTTCCATTATTATCAAACTCCGATCTTCTGTTATACGAGGACATAAGCAATCCACATCGCTTATTTTATAACAAAATAAATGATAATACAACAGTTTTGTATGGATTAGATAATTATTTACATTTACCAGGCTTCTGCCGGGTGGTTAATGCCCGTGTAATGGACAGTACCGCCACAGACACAAGCACCGGCAGCAATGCAAAAATGAACAATAGCCAGCCTGGCACCATCGTATCCAATGTTACCGTTTCTGTCTTGACAAGTCCGCCTGCAGCAACCGTCCAGATAATTCCCAAAGCTGCGACAGCATAAGGTATCCAGAAAAAACGGCCATACTGGGAGTTTTTGTTAAAAAGTCCATGTCCTCCGCAAAATTCCGAGGCGATAAAAGGCATCGCACATATGCAGGATAAAAACATACAGCTTTGCTGTATACCGGCACTTAGATTGCAGGACGGCCCCAGCATATCAATTAAAGAGCGCCCCAAATAAGGAGAAAGCACCGCCAGCGCCGCCAGTAAAGTGCCGTAAACCGCCAGCACCAGCGTACTGCCCGCCTCTGTGTGTAAAAAGTTAACTTTTTGCAGGTTAGAATTTAAATTTTCTTTTTCGTTGTCTTTTTTGTTTACTCCCGCATCATCCTTATTGATAGGAGACACATATTTTCCCGAAGGTGTCAGCGCTGCAACAGCAGTCACAGAAAAGTCCAGCAACATGCCCCAAAATACCATTTGGGATGCGGAAAGAAGCGGCAGCCCCGCGGCAGCACAAATTAGAAGCAGCACCACCCGAGTCATATGGGATACAACCAAATAGGAAAACATGTTGTGTATATTGCGTACAGCGCCACGGCAGCGCATAATCATACCAATTACCGGCAAAAATCCGCCTTCCCCCAAGCTTACCATTCCATTAGCGGCACCCCGAAGCGCCTGGGGAATATCCGCTCCATATTTGCCTGGGACGGGAGCTGCGAACGCGACATCGGCCTGCTGCATGATCCACATATCTTCCATGCCCCAGCCCAAATAGCCTCGACAAAGGCCGCTCTCCTTGCTCATGCTCATAAAACGCACTCTTTCCCGGACTCCATCCATACCACTGGGAGTACTGACCATAACCAGCGTTCCCGGTTCTAAGGGAAGCGTGTGTGCAGCCATACCTTCCTGCTGTGTCATATAAATATCGTTCTGCTCAAAAATTCCTTGCGCCTGTGTAAAATAGTGATCTTCCTTCGATCCGTCTGAGAACAGAACAATACGTCCTCCTTCTTTTCGAAAGTCCTGCAGTGCAGCCAAAGTATCCTCCTGCGGCCGCTGCGACACAGCAACAAATCCTTCAAAGCATAAGCTTGACTGGAGCACAGAAATTCGGCGCAGGCTGTTGTAATGGGAACTACGAAAACCTACCGCGGCTACCGCGATTCCCTGCATTGTAAGAGAAGAGGCAAGGGACAAAATTTTATCCCGTTCCTGAGGTGTAAGGGGTACAGACTCTTCTCCAACCCGCTGTGTAGTGCACTGAGATAATACCCCCTCCACTCGGCCAAGACATGTAAAATAAAAGAAACCTTCTCTTGCCAGCAGTGCACAATCCATACCGCCGGCATCCTCTTGTTCGGCTGAAGCGTGCTGTACAACCATATAACGATCCCGCTCTGGAATCTTTTCATTTTTCTGATCCTGCCACAAAGAACGGACAACAGAATACGCCAGTACCCCTTCCTCTCCCTGAAACTGCGCGGCCTGCCCAGCAGCAAGTGTACCATCAGGAGCGACACCCGTCGCACAATGCGCTAAATATAAAAGCCGGCGGGGTAAATGGTCCGTTTCCTTCGAAACCGTTTCATAAGTATTTCCTTCATAATAGGCATGGAAAGATATTTTTTCACTTTTTAAAGCAGCTGAAGAACGCAGGTACAGCACCTGTATTTCGGCTGCTCGTTCAGCACATGCAACATTATGAAATACTTGCCCTCCCTTTTGTTTTCGATGCAGAGAAGCCGCCCATGCAGCTGCGCCCGCGGCACTTATGTATTCGTTGAGACAAGCCGCTGCCATAGCGATAGACGGTAAAAAAACCGTAAAGAGGTCCAATTTTCCAACTACTGTACCAACAAGGCAGGTCACCAGTGCAATCAGAATCAACCCCAAACTGCACTGACGCCCCAAATCGGATAATTTCCCAAGGATCGGCAAATCATCTCCACCCAACAGTTCAATTTGCCCTTCCCTAGCGTAAATCAGCGTATGTTCACCAGTAGCTACTGCCATTCCCATACAAAAACCTCGGATTACCGCCGAAGATGCATACAACATATTGGTGCGCATAGAGATAGGTGTATTTTCTTCTCCAGGGATATCCTGGGCATTTTTAGAAACGATTCCCTCATGGCCTGTAACCATCCCCTCGGACACCAATACATTGTCTGCCGCAGTCAGGCGTATGTCACAGGGTACCGTATCTCCTGTGTCTAAAACAATTACATCGCCAGGAACCACACGGTCCGCAGGAATTGTTTTAACCGTACCAGCTCGAACCACTCTTGCCCGCGGGAGCGCAGAAGCAGCATTCTTTTCAAAAATCCGCTGGGCACACACATATGTAAGAATGCGCCCACACCGAGCTGCCGCAAGCATTACGCAAACAGCGGCGGTTTCGGCCGCATTACCGAAAACCGCCGCAAGAAGCGCCGTAATTACAAGAAGCACTGTGGAAAAGTCAGCCAGGGATCTACCGGCATACCGCTGCAGCGATATGCTCCTCACGGCCCATATTTTATTGGTCCCCCTGCGCAGCCGCTTTGCAGCTTCCCGCTCTGTCAATCCCGTCACGCTGTCCGTTTTAAAAATTGTAGAAAGCGTATCGACTGTCAGGTGATGCCAATTTTTATCCTGTTTCATATATGCTCCAATTTTTATCTTTCGTACAAATTAAATAGCTGTTACAGAAAGACTGTCCCGGTCTATTCCCACATCCAAACTGATCCCAGAAAGCTGTCCGCGCAGAGCTACTATCTTTTCTGCCGCCTGATCTTCTACAGATGTCTGAATATATCGACGCATGTTCCTAGCGCCATATTTTACAGAAAAAGACTGCTCTGCAATGTATGCTGCTGCAGCGTCCGTATAATGGAATTGGATATATCTTTCCGCCAGAGCCTTTTTAAGGTCCTCCAGCATAATAGACGCAATTTGTTTGAAATCTTTTTTATCTAAAGAACGGAAAGTAATTATTTCGTCCACTCGATTGAGAAATTCCGGACGCAGGAAATCCGAAAGAGCCTTTTGGGTCTTTTCTTTGGTGCGCATGTCTCCCTGGTCTGTGAAGCCCGCCAGCGCCATACCTCCGCTGCTTCCGGCGTTGGTAGTCATCACAATTACAGTATTTTCAAAACTGACTGTCTTTCCATGAGCATCGGTAATACGTCCATCATCCAAAATTTGCAAAAGAATGTTCATAACATCAGGATGCGCCTTCTCGATTTCATCAAAAAGTACTACAGAATAAGGGCGTCGGCGAATCTTTTCCGTCAACTGTCCGCCATCGTCATAGCCTACATATCCCGGAGGCGCTCCAACAATTCTGGAAACGGAAAATTTATCCATAAATTCACTCATATCCAGCCGGATCAGCGTTTCTGGTGAAGAAAACAAATCCGCAGCTAAAATTTTTACAAGCTCTGTTTTGCCCACTCCGGTAGGACCTGCAAAAATAAAGGACACCGGCTTTCGTTTGGGGGACACCCCGGTTCTGGAACGCCGGACGGCACGAACCACCGCATTTACCGCTTCGTCCTGCCCTACAATTCGTTTTCGCAAACGCTCGCCAAGACCTTCCAAACGTGCATACTCATCTTCTGTAATAGAAGATGCAGGAATCCCTGTCCATATTTCGATCACATCCGCCAAATCAGATTCCTTCATCTCTACTGCATCACAGACTGCTTTTAATTCTTCAATGCGGTTTTGAATACGTAACTGTTCCACTTTTATATCCGCCAAACGACGGTACGTATCTTGATCCCCATCCTCTCCCGTCTCGGCAGCGGATTCCAGTGCTGCCTGTTCTTTTTCAATAGCTACGAGCCGATCACCCAATTCATAACGTTCGTTAATAGCAGGACTTGACAAAGAAATATGGGCCGCCGCTTCATCAATGAGATCAATGGCTTTGTCCGGCAAATATCGGTCTGTAATATATCGCTCACTCATGACTACTGCAGCTCGGAGCACACTTTCAGGAATACGGATGCCATGATATGCTTCATAATAATGCTTGATTCCCCGTAAAACATTTTCACTATCCGCAAGGCCTGGTTCCTCTACAGTAACAGGCTGGAATCGCCGTTCCAAGGCAGAATCCTTTTCAATATATTTCCGGTATTCTGTCATTGTTGTGGCGCCTACAACTTGAATTTCTCCACGAGACAGAGCAGGCTTCATAATATTAGCGGCATTCATAGAACCTTCCGCATCTCCGGTACCTACGATATTATGGACCTCATCAATTACAAGTATAATGTTTCCTGCAGCTTTCACTTCGTTCAGCAGGCCCAGCACTCTGGATTCAAACTGCCCTCGGAATTGGGTACCTGCTACCAAAGCGGTAAGATCCATTAAAAACAGTTCTTTCCCCCGCAGCTTATACGGTACATCGCCCGCAATGATCTTTTGGGCAAGTGCTTCAGCAATTGCGGTCTTTCCTACGCCAGGTTCTCCAATCAGGCAAGGATTATTTTTCTGCCTTCGGCATAAAATCTGAATTACACGATCCAGTTCCCGCTCTCTGCCCACAACTTTGTCCAGGCCGCCCATAGCGGCCTTTTCTGTAATATTCTGGCAATAGGTAGTAAGAAATTTGCGTTCCTTTTTCTTGCGTGCTTCTCCCTTTTCACTCCCGCGGCCTTTTTCTTTTTCCTTTGCAGACTTATGTTCTTGGGGAAGACCGGAAGCAGCAGCCAGTCCATCACGCATCAGCTTTCCAAAATCCACAGCCGGAGCGCGCGACTCATCCTCTCCAGTTGGCACAAGACCTTCTCCGCCACCGATTCCTAAAGGGTCTTCACCGTTTGCAATGCCGTCCATAATATCCTGCATTTCCTCAGACATACGGTCTACATCCTCGTCGCTAAGTCCCATTTTTGATATGATATCGTTTACCGGTTTGATGCCCAATTCTTTTGCACACTTTATACAAATGCCTTCCTGTTTTGACTCGCCGTCATCCATTCTTGTAATGAACACGACTGCCATACGTTTATGGCATCTTGCACACATTACCATCCGTCGTCGCCTTTCTCTGCTTCTTGATTTTGTTCTTTAAATAACTGATATAATACAAGACAAGCACGCCAAATGCGATCACTGCTGTAAAGACGCAGAGCGCATATGTCGCCCACATATTTACTCCCAGCCAATCCTGGAACAGTAAAAACAGCATCACTACAGCATAAAACATCACTGTATATGCTTTACCAAAATATTTAGACACACCAATCTCACGGCTTTTCTTAAAGAGAACAATTGCGCCGCAACCCATTAGCATTTCTTTGATCACAATCAAAATCAGAATCCACCAAGGAACAATTCCCCGAAACATCAGACAGAGCAGAGCCGTACACTGCATCAGTTTATCGGCTAAGGGATCCAAAATTTTTCCCGCATCCGTAACCCAGCCAAATTTTCTGGCAAGTATTCCGTCAACCACGTCTGTTACGCCAGACAGAATAAATATAATAGCTGCCAGCATTACATATTCCGGATATCCCCAAATAAAGATGGCCGCAAATGCAAAAGACATAAAAAGCCGCATAATCGACAAAATGTTCGGAATATACTTTGCCTTCATAAAAACGAAACCTTTCTAAAAATGTTTAAACAAATTACCGGAATCAATGGCCGGAAATTGCCTTTGAAATAGCCTCCACAGGATTATATTTAGCAAAAAACTTAAGCAGAATGGAATCATCCAAAATTTCACGATCAACGGTTCCTGGAGCAACGGAAGCAATAGCATCCAGTGCGGCAGCAGCAACCATTGCGAAAATCCATACAAATAACAAAGCGCTGACCACGCCAAATGCCAGCCCCAATGTTTTGTCGACTCCACGCAGCACCGGCAGGGTAAAGATAGCGCCAATCGCCCATGTAATCAGCCGCAACACGAGAATTGCTGCCAGAAACAGTCCGATAAACACAATAATGCTTGCAATCGTTCCCGCTATGGGATCTGCCACCGCGTAAGATACCTGTTCAACCGCCGCATGACTGCCATCGTTTGCGCTGTTAATCAATTCCGTTATTGCTTGAGAATCAGCGCCATACTGATTTAAAATAGAAAGAAACTGGGAATTTTCCAAAAGCTTTGACAAGTCATATACGATGTTTTGCGCCCCCTCTGCCCCTGTCTTCGCCATAGAGGCCAGCGTGTCGGTCACACCGCTCGCGATTTTGTCCAACAGAAATTTCTCTTTTACAACGAGGGCCAGCCTTGGCGTAAAAGTATACGCGATAAGCAACGCACCGATCCCGGAACAAAGACCCATCACCGATTTGAAAAATCCACGTTTGTAGCTAATAAAAATTGTCAGAGCGCACAACGCTAAAATGACAACATCCAATACAAAATGCATTCTAATAACCATGCCTTTCTTTTACAGCAAGCACGTTTCTATATATTGTATTGCAGGTTTTCTCTGCTCATTCACCAAAAAAGAGAGAATATGTTCCACTGCTCTCGCAAATCACAGCCCCCCCTCTGGCAGGCAGGAGATCCAAGGCTTCGCCGTGTAAATGCTCTTCTCTAGGATCTTCACCAGACAGCGGATACTGAACAGCCTTGTCCTCGCAAAGAACATATACGGCCCTGTCTCCATCCGCGGCGACTGTTCGAATTTTTTCATTGATTATATTATTATATATGATATTTCCGTCTGTGTCAAATAGAATTATTTCATTTTCCGATCCAACCGCGTTTTTCGACACAGCCAACGCAAAAAAATCTCCGTTCACATCAAAAGCAGCAGGCATAGCGCCTGTTATATCGTACTGCCCGCACTGTTTTTCACCATTATAAAACAAAACTTTATTGTCGCATACAACCACCAGCCTGCCATTATCCATATATCGAACTGCCAGCGGCATGGTACTATCTAACCGCACAGAGACAGTCTCTTCACTGCCCACTTTACAGAACATGATTTCACAATATGCCCCCGCTCCGGCAGCACCCGCGGAAACAACCGCCATATGGTCTCCAGAAGGATCCAGCGCCATATCGACCACATATTTGTCCTTATAGTACTTTACCCGAGGTTTAAAATCCGGGCTGTAAACGGTAATTAAGTATTTTGACTCGTCTGAACTAGTAAGCAAAGCGTGCGTACCATCATCCGCAACGGCAGCATCCTCAATTACTGCATCGGTCTGACCACTGAGCACGCGGGCAATTGTAGTAAATATAGAATAAGACTTTCCATCTGCGTCATAAAGCAAAGCATATTTTTTTCCTACCGTCAAGCGGGGATCTCCATAAGCGCTCTCATAGTCCAGCTCTTTAGAGCCTGAAGCGTTATATAGACGGAATCCTGTCGATCCCGCCACCGCGATACGATCACGAAACAGGGCAAAGGACGGGGCATACTGCCGCTCATAGCTGATGTCGGCATATTTTCCTACAGCGGACACCACGCCGGCATCTAGATCGCGAATTAAATACATCAGATTTCCATAAGTAATATTTTCTCGATAAAAAAGGAGCATGATCAGTAAAAAAGCTACTAATAGAATCACAGATAGCAGGCGGGCCCACCTGTACCGGTCTGCAATAGCGATATAATAACCGTTGACAGCAGGCTGTCGATCGTCCAGTTCTATGGACACCCGCGGTGGACATCTCTTCTTTCGTTTCTCCGGATCATCCGGTACACGTCTTTTACTGGTCTGCCTTGGACTCGCCTTCTTTCGGCGGCTCCCCGTACGGATCAGTTCATCCCTTTCCCAGTCATCTTTTTTCCCAGCCATATGCGCTCCTCCTTTCTGAAAAATCACTTATTCACATTGCCATAAAATCTGTGACGGATACCGTACCTCTCGCAGATACAAACCTGCGGGCGGCGCGGTAAATCCTGCGCGTGCTCTGTCTCCACAGGCTAGAATTTTGGGAATATCTTTTTCCGAAATCCTGCCTGCAGCTACTTCCATCAGTGTGCCTGTCATAATACGCACCATGTTATATAAAAATCCGTTGGCAGCTACAGAGTACTGAATCATCTCATCTGTCTGCCGCTCGACTCCTGCACGCACTACGGTGCGTACCGTGTCCTTATCTGCCGGATCTCCCGTCATAAAGGCGCGAAAATCATGCCTCCCCACATAAGCTGCGGCTGCGGACTGCATGCGGGCCAGCCCATCTGGTGTGATCCGCCGGATACAATGATAGCTTCTATCTTTTTGGAACGGATTAGCAAAGGGAGCGTCCCAAATTCGATAGATATATTCTTTTTCCACCGCATCATACCGGGGGTGGAATGTATCTTCCACATCTGCCGCCGCGCAAACGGAGATGTCCGGCGGCAGACATGGGGCGAATGCCCGATGAATTTTAGGCACGGGAATTTTGCACCAATTAGCCGTTTCTCCATTAGCAGGAGATATGGCACATACATATCCAAGTGCATGCACACCCGAATCTGTCCGACTGCAGCCAGTGACGCTGCATGGCCTTCCAAATACCCGTTCTGCCGCATGGGTCAGCACTTCCTGAATACTGGCTCCGTTTTTCTGGCACTGGAATCCACAGTATGCCGTGCCAATATACTGCACTTTCAAAAGTATTTTCATAAACGCTGTTTACAAAGCCAGGGTATATCCCGACGCAAAAATATTGAGCAAAATCACTCCGGCGCACAAAGCACATAAAGCGAGCAGCGATGCCAAATCCCGCCAACTGGAATGCAGTACATTCATACGCGTCCGCCCTTCTCCACCTGTATAACAGCGGCATTCCATAGCGGTAGCAAGTTCCTCCGCCCGCCGGAACGCAGATATAAACAAAGGAATTAAAATAGGAATCAGCGCTTTAGCACGGTGCACCAGAGACCCTGTGGAAAAATCTGCGCCTCTGGCTTTTTGGGCATTCATAATTTTTTCTGTTTCTTCTACTAACGTCGGAATAAAACGCAGCGCAATAGTCATCATCATAGAAAACTCATGAACAGGCAAACGAATCTTTGCCAAAGGGGACAGCAAACGCTCCAATCCATCCGTGAGAGCAATTGGCGTCGTTGTATAGGTAAGCAGGATACTGGTTCCCACTACCAAAATTACCACTCGCACTACAATCAACAGCGCATTGATCAGCCCCTCCAGATAGATGTGAAATATCCACCAGTCTACTAAAAGTGTCTCGCCCTTTAACCAAAAAATATTGATGAGCGCGGTAAATGAAATAATAAAGATAAGCGGCCGCAGTCCCCGCATAATCGTGCGCAGCCGAATTTGACTAATTAGGATTAAAAATACTGCGGACAAAATCAGCAATGCAAAAGCAAATACATTTTTTGCAAGAAAAATGACCACAATGTAAAAAATCACAAAAAGAATTTTCCACCGGGGATCCAGCTTGTGCAAAAAAGAATTTCCCTCGTAGTATTGTCCGAATGCGATATCAGCTTTCATGCGCTTCCCTCCCGGACAGCAGCCGCTGGGCTGCAAACTTCACCGTGTAAATATCCAATCCGATGTCCACGCCTACATCCTGCAGAGCACGAGCTACCCGGGTAATCTGAGGTACATCCAGCCCTACGGCGATCAATTCATCAGCCCGGCTGAAAACCTGGGCGGGCGTTCCGCTCATTACAAGCCGTCCGTTTTCCATCACCAATACCCGATCACAATACAAGGCCATATCTTCCATACTATGTGAGACAATAATTACGTTCGCTCCGCTTTCGCGCTGATATTCCCGAATGCGGCCCAGGATTTCCCGGCGTCCTCCCGGATCCAGGCCTGCAGCCGGCTCGTCCAATACAAGCACCCCCGGCTCCATAGCCATGATCCCCGCAAGAGCCGCCCTCCTCTTTTGCCCACCGGACAAATCGAAAGGAGACTTTTTCAAAAGCTCCGGGGACAGCCCCGCAAACTGCGCCGCACGCGCCACAGCATCCTTAATTTTTTCCGGAGCTAGGCCCATATTTTTCGGGCCAAAGCTGATATCTGCCTCTACTGTCTCGTCAAACAACTGATATTCCGGATACTGCATAACCAGCCCCACCTGAAACCGAATTTGCTGAATCTTCTTGGGATCCTCCCAAATATCTTTCCCATCCAGCAGTACTTTGCCGCTATCCGGCTTTAACAGTCCATTAAGCATCTGTACAAGTGTAGATTTCCCGCTGCCGGTGTGACCAATTAATCCGGTAACTTCCCCACTCCGAAAGGTTAGGCTCACATCATCCAGCGCACGCATCTCATATGGTGCACCTTTTCCGTATATATAGGTTACATTTTCAAGTGTTATCTCTGCCATTTGCCGTCCCCTTCAAGACTTTTGCAATCTCATCCGCGCATATCGCCGGATCAAAAATATCTAATGCCACATCATAACCGGCGCGGCGGACATGCCAAAGCAGTTCCGTGGTCTGGGGCACATCCAACCCGGCAGCCC
>CANRVI010000029.1 GCA_947643245.1 uncultured Clostridia bacterium
AGATATACACTTGGTGAGACACTCTTTCCCTACACGACGCTCTTCCGATCTATCCATTCAAAGCCCTTGTTCATCAAAGTAGCGCTGTCAATAGTAATTTTTTTGCCCATTTTCCATGTGGGATGGGCTAGAGCCATCTGAGGCGTTACGGCGGCAAGCTCTGCCGAGGTCTTTCCAAAGAATGGTCCTCCAGACGCAGTGAGAATGATTCTACGGATTTTTGCAGGATCTGCAGGGCCATGGGAATTGGCGGCATCCGAAGCAGTAAGACATTGAAAAATGGCACTGTGCTCGCTGTCTACCGGGATCAACTCTCCCCCAGACTTTGCCAGTCTGTCGTATATTAAATGTCCTGCTGCAATGATTGCCTCTTTGTTAGCCATGGCGATACGAGCGCCCGTATCGGCAGCAGCAAGAGCGGGGGGGATGCCTGCCATGCCGGCAATGGCATGGATAATGTGGTCTGCGCCACATTCTTGAATCCCCTCGCACACAGCATTCCCACCTCCCAGAATACGGGTGCTGCTTTCCGGAAGCATTTCTCGCAGCCGGTCGGCAGCTTCTTTTGTAGGAACGGCCGCCAGTGCTGGTCGGAAGGTGCAAATTTGTTTTGCCAGAAGGGAGATGTTTTGCCCGCCGGTAAGGAGAGCAATCTCCATATCTGTATTTGTTAGAGCCTCCAGCGCCTGGGTTCCTACAGATCCTGTAGATCCCAGAACGGCGGCCTTTTTCTTTTTCTCCATATGTGCGCTGTCCTAATTACATCAGATTCATTTTTGCCAGAGATTCACAGGCAATGAGAATCAGAGGCGCTGTAGCAATTACACTGTCAAACCGATCCAGTACGCCGCCGTGACCAGGGAAAATAAATCCATAATCCTTGATATCATAGCGCCTTTTGATCAGGGAGAAAATTAAGTCTCCCACCTGGGATACTACCGATATGACCAGACCCAGCAGGGCTAAAAATACGACATGAAATTCTGCTGTGCCGCCGGAGATGCTTTTGACCACATATCCATACAGTACACAGCCAATGATGCAGAACAAGATGCCGCCGAGACTGCCCTCAACAGTTTTTTTAGGGCTGACAGAGGGAATAAGCTTATGTTTGCCTAGCAACATGCCGGTAAAATATGCAAAGGTGTCGGAAATCCAGGGACCTATAAAAGCCAGAAGATAGATATATTTCCCCATTTTCATATCCCGCAGAAGAATAATAGAAATGAATCCGGTGAGCACATAGGCGCAGGTAGTGAAAGCAATGCACACTTTATCTATAGGAACCCGTCCTTCAGAAAATACTGCCGAGGCAAACAAAATCAGGAGCACACAGAACAGAATCCCTGCAAAGGCGGTTATATACAGAGAATGGCGGCTTGCTGTATGCACCAATATTATAGAAAGAATGGTCATGGTGTACATACACAAAGCAATGGTAAAATTGCGACGTGCGCCGATGCAACCCAACATCTCGTAAACGCCTAAAAGAGCAAGCAGCCCGAAAGCAACGGAGAATACGACTCCATTAGCAAAAATACACACAAGGGCCAATAGGCCGGCGGCAATTATGCCGGTGATAATACGTTTTAACATATTATATTGTCTCCATTCTTGGTATAGACGGTTTTTATCCCCCGCCCCAGTATCGAAATCATACGCCCCCAAACCGGCGCTTTCTGCCAGAAAATGCAAGAATTGCACGTCGCAGTTCTATGTCGTCGAAATCCGGCCACAGGCAGTCAGTAAAATACAGCTCCGCATATGCGGCCTGCCACAACAGAAAATTAGAGAGGCGATATTCTCCACCGGTGCGCACGATCAAATCCGGGTCCGGACTTTCGCGGGTATATAATTGGGAGGCAATGTCCTCTTCGGTGATTGTACCGCCCTTTGCAGTCAAGGCGTTGCATGCTTGGGTAATTTCGCTTCTGCCTCCGTAGTTGAGAGCAATATTCAGCGTCAATGGATTGTCGTGGGTAAGGCTTTCCAAATACATGCACTTTTCCTGAATTCTTGGATCCAGCCTTGTTCTGTCACCTAGAAAAATATAGCGAATTCGGTTCTTTTCGTTATCGTCCCGAGCTTCTTTAATGTAGGTGTCCAGCAGACGCATAATTTCTCGAATTTCATTTTCCGGGCGTTTCCAGTTTTCTGTAGAAAAGGCATAGGTAGTGACTGTTTTTATGCCATAATCCCGACATAGTGTTACCGTTTTTTTGAATACCTTGACTCCTACACTGTGCCCGGCCTCTCTGGGAAGTCCCCGGCCCGTAGCCCATCGACCATTGCCGTCCATGATAAAGGCGATGTGGGAGAGCCCTGCCTCCTGTACGATTTTATGCATATCAGCGGACTGTATGTCCCGGTTGGCTTGCTTTTTTCTGAAAAACATATGGTCCCTGCCGGTTTTTCTGCCAGCAATCTCCTTATTTTGTTTGCAGCGCAGTACAACAAGAATCCCCCGATGCCCCGGATCTCCGCGGCGTCGGGGGAGGTTGTATTCGCCGGATCAGATATCCATGATCTCCGCATTTTTCTTTGCGGTTACCGCGTCCACTTCCTTTATATATTTGTCTGTCAGATCCTGAATGGTCTTTTCAGACTGCTTTTGCTCATCCTCTGTCATGTCGCCGCTCTTTTTCAGCTCCTTTGCCTTATCAATAGCGTCCCGACGGATATTACGAATTGATACCTTTGTATCTTCGCCCATTTTTGCAACCTGTTTGGTCATTTCCTTGCGGCGTTCCTCTGTCAGTTGCGGAAAGAGCAGACGTATCACCTTGCCGTCAGACTGGGGTGTAATCCCCAACTCGGAAGCCAGCAGGGCCTTTTCGATACTTTTCACAGTAGTGACGTCCCAAGGGGTGATGGCGATGGTGCGGGCATCTGTCACCTTTACCTCTGCCATCTGATTGATGGCGGTAGGTGTGCCGTAATACTCAACATCGATGCCGTTGAGCACTGCGGTATTTGCTCTGCCTGCGCGGACTGTGTCCAACTGTCCCTCGTATACGGTGATGGTTTTCTGCATCTTTTCTTCGTAAGGTTTATTGTCCAGTTTCATTGTGCGCTCTCCTTTACCTTATTATTTACAATGGTTCCCATTTTTTCGCCTTTAATTACCCGATAGATATTTTCTTCTTTATCCAGCCCAAACAAATACAGCGGCAGATCGTTATCCATAGCGAGGCTGGCTGCCGTCATATCGATCACGCCCAGATGGTTGGATAGAATATAGTCGTAGGTGGTTTCATCCAATTTTTTTGCATTGGGGTCTTTTCGTGGATCGGCGGTGTATACACCGTCAATATTTTTGGCCATTAAAACTACATCCGCCTGGATTTCCACAGCCCGGAGTACTGCACCTGTATCCGTAGAGAAGAAGGGATTGCCGGTACCTCCTCCCAACACCACCGCCTTGCCGGATTCCAGCGCATGAATTGCATCCCGCTGGGTATAAAATTCTCCGAATGCAGGCATTTCGTTGGCAGTGAAGACGACTGTGTCCACACCCTGAGAGAGAAATGCATCCTGGATTGCTAGGGCATTGATGGTGGTGGCCAGCATCCCCATTTGATCCGCCCGAACCCGGTCCATATCCAATCCCTGGCGGCCCCGCCAGATGTTGCCGGCGCCTACTACAATGGCAATCTGGGCGCCTTCTTTCATACACTGGCCAACTACACGGCCGATTTTTTGAACATATTCATAATCGATGATCCCGTCTTCTGCTGTCAGGGCTTCGCCCGATAGCTTCAGCAGGACGCGCTTAAATGACACGCTCATGCAAATATACCTTTCCATTGCTATAAAATGGATGAATCACAGTTCATCATACTTTCTATATTTTACTGCAAAATATAGAATTTGTAAATAGTTTTTTCTATATTTGGGGAGAAGGAAGATAAGTACGGAATAATTATTAAAATATTTTAAAGTATTTTCTTAATTGGGGAACTTTTACGTAGAATAAATTAGAAATGAAAATTTAAAAATTCCGTTCACTACGGTATCTTGCTCGCACGTCGCTAAGGGCAGTTACATATGCAAATCAGTGGTTTAACCTTGAAGCAACACCAAAAGCCCCAGAATACATCTGGGGCTTTTTTCAAAAAAACTTGCTATTTTTGTTCAATATTACGGCGAGCTTTCTCCGTATGCATTTTCAGTACATAATTAATATATCCTGACAAGGATCGGTCTTCTTTTGATGCCAGAATGCGTACTTCCTTTAAAACAGAGGCATCCAACGTAATGCTGATCTGTCTTTTCTGTACCTTCATTTTTTGTTCACTCCTTTTCTGGTGTGAGTCCTTTGAAGAAATCTTCGTATGACGCGTTCAAGATTTCTTTTAGCATAATCAGATCACTGACGTACAAATTTTGTCTGCCTTGTTCGATGTGGGCATATCCAGATACAGAGATCATACGACCGCGTAGATTCATTTGAATTGTTACATCCTTTTGAGAAAGATGCTGCGCCTTACGCAATTTTTGGATATTTTTTCCAATGTTCAAATCCTGCTTGATCTTTTCCATAGCAAAACACACCCCTCCATCATGTATTGCTTGATACATGCAATTGATTATAGGGATGATTTATAAAAACGTATGTATTAGGTAATACATATTTATGATTTTACCTAGAAAGCAGGTATAATAATATAATGTCCAAATTGGCTTATATTTATTATTAGCAGTAATTTACTTAAGCGATGGCAAAGCGTTTAAAATAAAAAAGGCCGGGAACCCCCCGGCCTTTTTATCTTTATTTGTTCAGCATCTCAGCAATTTCATCGCCGAAGTTGTCTTCTTTCTTTTCCAGGCCTTCGCCTTTTTCATAAAGATAGAAGCTGTCTACAGAAATTGCACCGCCCAATTCCTTTGCAGTAGCTTCCATATACTGACCTACAGACATGCTGTCGTCTTTTACATAGCCCTGCTCTACCAAACATTCTCTCTGATAGAATTTACCAATTTTACCAGTAACCATTTTTTCAATAATAGCATCTGGCTTGCTGGCGTTTTTCTCATCATTTTTGATTTGTGCAATCAATACCTGCTTTTCTTCCTCAACAGCAGCAGCGGGAACCTGATCCCGTGTTACATAGGAGGGAGGAGAACCGGCTGCGATCTGCAAGGCAATATTTTTTGCAAATTCTGCAAATTCTGGCTTTGCAGCAGTATCGGCATCTGTGTTGAATTTCACGATAACGCCTGTGGTACCTGCGCCGTGAATATAGGTGGAGAAGACACCTTCAACGATTTCAAAACGACGGATATTCATGTTTTCACCAATAGTGAAGATCATGTCCTTCAATTTTGCGTCAACCGTAAAGCTGTCGTCATACTGCAGAGCAAGAAGGTCTTCAATGGTTGCCGGCTTGCCTGCGAGAATTGCTTTTTCAATGCCGCGAACGAATTCTTTGAAAGTTTCGTTTTTTGCAACAAAGTCTGTTTCTGCGTTTACTTCGATCATTACGGCACAGTCGCCTTCTACCATAATATCAACAACGCCTTCAGCGGCGATTCTGCCAGCCTTTTTTGCTGCTACGGACAGACCCTTTTCACGCAGAATTTTTACTGCTTCATCAAAGTCGCCGCCCGATTCGTTTAATGCTTTTTTGCATTCCATCATTCCTACGCCTGTTTTAGCGCGGAGATCTGCTACCATTTTTGCGGTAATAGCTGCCATATATTTATACCATACCTTTCATAGACTCAGATTTTTTTCGGGGGATTATTCAGCTGCTGCTTCCTGTGCTTCTTCAGCTTCCTTTTCAGCTGCAGCTTCTTCTGTCTGTTCACCCTGTCTGCCTTCAATTACGGCATCGGCCAATACAGAAGAGATAAGACGAATCGCACGGATAGCGTCGTCGTTCCCAGGAATTACATAATCTGCGTCTTCCGGATCGCAGTTGGTGTCAACGATTGCAACTACAGGAATGCCCAGCTTCTTTGCCTCTAGCACTGCGTTGTGCTCTTTGCGAGGGTCTACAATAAAAATTGCATCAGGCAGGCCATCCATAGTTTTGATACCGCCCAGGTTGCGTTCCAGGATCATCATTTCCTTTTGAAGCATAGCAACTTCTTTTTTCGGGAGCATATCAAAGGTGCCGTCTTCCTGCATCTTTTCCAGGTTGGTCAGTCTAGCAATACTGGAGCGGATAGTTTTGTAGTTGGTGAGCATGCCACCCAGCCAACGTACATTTACGTAGTACTGACCGCAACGCTCTGCTTCTTCGCGGATGGTATCGGAAGCTTGTTTTTTTGTACCGACAAACAATACTTTGCCGCCTGCTTCGGATACTTCACGCACGAACATATACGCTTCATCGAACTTTTTAATGGTCTTCTGCAGGTCGATGATGTAGATGCCGTTTCTCTCCGTAAAAATATATTCGGCCATTTTGGGGTTCCAGCGTCTTGTATGGTGGCCGAAGTGTACACCTGCTTCAAGAAGCTGTTTGATGGATACAACAGACATAATCATGTCCTCCTTTGGTTTTTTCCACCATGGGGCAACGAACTGCAGCCGGCAGGCAGCCTGTCCAAACCGGCAACCGGCAGTTACATACAGCCACATGTGTGATTTGTACGCATTGCGCATGCTCTATATTTTAACATAAATAGGAAAGCGTTGCAAGGGAGAAACCTTCATTCATGAAAAATTTACAAATAAAAAGGCTTTAGATGATGGGAGGAGGTGGTCGTAAGAGGGATACCGCAACATAAAAAGGCTCCCTCATCAGAGGGAGCTGTTAAAGGTAGTGTGACTGAGGGAGAGAGCGTTTTACTTTTTTCGTATGGTATACAATTGATTTAAAATAGCCCATATCTGGGGGAACCATCGCATGACGTTCCAAATTCCCGCGCCGCCCAGTCCGTATTCACGCACCAGCCGCAGCATCGCGTCGGCGCTTCTTGCATCCTGAAACCAGACAATATGTTCTCTAGGCGTACCTGATGAATCTTGCTGCCAATATGTAAAGTATGGAGCCTGGGCAATTTCATCATACTCAATTTGGGCTTTTTTCTCAAATGCTCGTTCCACTGCCGCCTGAGCGGACAGCGGTTCTGCGGCAGTTCCCCGTTCAAATGGAAGGGTCCAGTCATAGCCATATGTAGGGATTCCTACCGAAATTTTTTCCGCCGGAATTTCAGTAAGCGCGTATTCGATGACGCGGCGTACCTGATCTATAGGAGAAACCGGCAGAGGCGGACCGAACTGATATCCCCATTCGTAGGTCATCAGAAGTACATCATCCGCAGCCTGCCCCAGCGCGTTGTAGTTATGTCCCGCATACAAAAGCTCCGGCTGTGCCGCCGATGTTTTGGGCGCCAAATCGGTAAATACCGTATAGTTTTCGCCAAGGGCAGTTCGCAGTGCGCTGACAAAGTCTGCGTATGCCTGGGCATACTGCGGCGAGATATATTCAAAATCTACGTCTACACCGCCATAGCCCATACGCTTTACTGTTTCTACTGTGTTTGCAATAACCTTTTGCTGCAGTGCGGGATCAGAAAGTATAGAATTTACCAGTTCGTTTGAAAAGGTTCCATCGGCGGAAAGAGAAGTGAGCATCAAAAGGGGAACCACGCCGCCATCGACAGCAGCATCCACTAGACGTTGATCCCCGCCGCCTTCTGGTGGGATCAGTGTGCCGTCCGGATTGAGTCCGTAAGAAAATATGGATAGGTAGGTAAGGTAGGGCAAGGTACGCAGCAGTACATCGTCGGATATGTACGGATAGGCAAATCCGGTGACGCTTATTTCTCCCAATGGGGGCTGTCCGTAAGAGATTACTAAAGTCTGTCCGGGGTAGATGGTTTCCCTGCCGGATAGCTGTGGATTATTCCTCTGGAGGGCGTCTACGGTAGTATTAAATCCTCTTGCAATCCATTCCAGGGTGTCGCCCTCTTCTACAGTGTAAGTTTGTTCAGGAAATTGAATTACCAAAGATTGGCCGACGCTGAGCTGTGCTGAATTTACCAGTTCGTTTGTGGCAATAATCTGTGACTGCGGTACTTCGAATTTTTGGGAAATAGAGTCGATAGTGTCTCCCGGCTGTACCGTATAGATTGTCATCATAATCTGAATTCCTCTCTTTCGGGCCTTGCAAGGCACAGGCGTTCTTTCTAATTCAGTGTATGTATTTTCCCTTGAATTTGCTACCCAAAAGGGAATAAACAGGCGTTGTGTTGCTCATACTATAGAAAAGTATGGAAAAAAGATACATTGCAGCGAAGACGTTGCGTAGTATAAAATACAAGAAAGGCGGACTAAAAAATGGCATTTCCCGTAAAAATTAAAAGTGTATGTGCGGAGGAAATTTTGGATTCCAGAGGAAATCCTACCGTGGAAGCGATGGTATTGCTGGAGGATGGAACTGGAGGAGCTGCCGCTGTACCCTCCGGCGCATCCACAGGGAAACATGAGGCTCTGGAACTGCGGGATGGAGACAAAAAACGCTATAACGGCAAGGGAGTGCAGCAGGCGGCAGACAACGTAAATCGCGTGATTTGCCCGGCTTTGATCGGATACCAACTGAATCAACAGGGGATAGACAGAAAACTGCTGCAGTTGGACGATACGGAGGACAAATCGAATCTTGGAGCCAACGCCACGCTGGCGGTATCTTTGGCAGCAGCAAAAGCTGGGGCACAGGCGACAAGACTTCCCTTGTATCGGTATATCGGAGGCGTGCAGGCGGTGCGGCTTCCGGTTCCTATGATGAATGTGCTCAATGGCGGCGCGCATGCGGACAATAATGTGGATGTTCAGGAGTTTATGATCATGCCGCAGGGGTTTGACAGCTTTTCCGAGGCATTGCAGGCGGGAAGCGAGATTTATCATGCCTTGGGAAGACTTTTACAGCGAGACGGCAAGTCTACCGGGGTAGGAGACGAGGGCGGTTATGCACCCAACTTATCCGGCGAGGAAGAGGCTTTGGACTATTTGGTTGCCTCCATCACTGAGGCGGGATATACGACGGATCAGGTAAAAATTGCCCTGGACGCCGCTGCAAGCGAATGGACGCAGGGGGAAGACTATGTTCTTCCCAAGGCGGGTACACGGCTTACAGTAGAACAGTTGATTGATAAATGGGATGCGCTGAGTTTGAAATACCCCATTGTATCCATAGAAGATGGTCTTGGTGAGGACGATTTTGCCGGATGGGCGCAGATGACCCGACGGCTTGGCGAACGGATTGCGCTTGTTGGAGACGACTTGTTTGTAACCAATACCATGCGTCTGCAGCAGGGGATTCTTCAAGGCGTTGGCAATGCAATTTTGATCAAGCCCAATCAGATTGGGACTTTGTCTGAGACTCTGCAGGTGATACGTTTGGCACAGGAAAACGGATATCGGACGGTGATTTCCCATAGGTCGGGCGAGACGGAGGATACCAGCATTGCGGATATTGCGGTAGGCATAAACGCGGGCTATATCAAGTGCGGCGCTCCCTGTCGGAGCGAGCGTGTGGCAAAATATAACCGGCTGCTGCACATAGAAGCCCAGCTGGGTAGCGCGGCCGTATATGGGCAGAATATATGAAATGAAAAAAGCAGGCCCCACAGGGCCTGCTTTTTCTCTCTATAATTAAACCTAAATCATAACAACTTTCAAGGTGTTGGTGGTACCGTTTACATTTAGCGGAACACCGCCGGTAATCACCGCAGTATCGCCCTTGGCTACTGCATCAATTTGTTTTGCGCAGTCTATAGCGTGGCGGAACAGGCTGTCTGTGTCCTGCTGATCCAGGGCGATTACTGCATGTACTCCCCAGGACATAGACAACTGGTGATAGGTTTTTTGCTCCGGTGTAGCAGCTACAATGGTCTGCAGGGGACGAAACTTGGATACCAGACGGGCCGTATATCCGGACTGGGTAACGGCGATAATCGCCTTTGCCCGCAAATCCCTGGCTGTGGTACAAGCTGCGTCACAGATGGCGTTTGTAGTGTCCTCGTCGTCTACTTCATACTTGATATCGGAATATGCGTACATGTCGAAGGCGTCCTGCTCGGCCTGCCTGGCAATTTTAGACATCACTTCTACCACATGCGGGGGATCGATACCCATTGCTGTCTCTCCAGACAGCATCACGGCACTGGTTCCGTCAAATACGGCGTTTGCCACGTCTGATATTTCCGCACGAGTCGGAGTTGTGCTGCTGATCATAGACTCCAGCATTTGGGTGGCGGTAATCACAATTTTGCCGGACTGATAACATTTTTTAATGAACCGCTTTTGAATACCGGGCAGTTTTTCAAAATCTACTTCCACGCCCATGTCGCCTCTGGCTACCATGATGCCGTCGGACACATCCAAAATGCCGTCAAAATTTTCCACACCCTGCATATTTTCGATTTTGGATATGATTTTGATTTTGTGCCCGCCATTATAATCCATAAACTTACGCAGGGCGATCACGTCGTCTCTGCTGCGGACAAAGGATGCTGCAATAAAGTCCACATCGTTTTCTATTCCAAAGATGACATCCGCTTTGTCTGCCTCGCTCAAGTACGGCATATCGATGGGGAAATTGGGAATGTTAATGGATTTTCTATTTTTAATTGTTCCGTCTGTATCCACCCGGCATATGATATCTGTTTGAGTGGTTTCTAAAACGGTAAACGCAAGACGGCCGTCGTCCAAAAGAATCCGAGTGTCCGACGTCAACTGACCAGGCAATTGGGAATATGTTATGGATACTTCCTTTTCACTGCCTTCCACCTCTCTGGAAGTGAAGATATACGTATCTCCCGCATGAATTGCAGCACTTCCGTCTTTTAAGGTTTTAATTCGGATTTCAGGTCCTTTTGTATCCAGCATGACTGCTGCAGAAATATGCATCTGATCCCGCACGCTTCGGAAGCGATCAATGGTTTTCTTGTGTTCCTCATGGGTTCCATGAGAGAAATTCAGCCGCGCTACATTCATGCCGGCCCGCAGCATTTTTCTCATGGTTTTTTCACTGTTGCTAGCCGGACCCAGTGTACAAACGATTTTGGTTTTTCGCATCCTTTTACCGTGCCTTTCTCAGTTGCAAATTTGTGAGTGTTTTTGCTTT
Source organism: uncultured Clostridia bacterium (assembly GCA_947643245.1). GTDB lineage: Bacteria > Bacillota > Clostridia > Oscillospirales > CAG-272 > Avispirillum. Next base: position 11,082 of record CANRVI010000029.1, read on the forward strand.
ATAATTATAGTATTACAAGCCTGGTGTATTGTCAATTGTATTTTTGCCTTAAAATATGAACGGAAGGAAAATTTCCCTTATGCTTTTTGTAGAGTTCTGTTTTCCCTTGGAAAATTCTGCGCGGAAAGGCTTGATTTTGTATGCTGTCCGGTATATAATAAAAAGAACAAAATATACAAGTTCTAAAGGAGTGCGCAAATGTTAGTGAATGCAAAAGAGATGCTGACGAAGGCAAAGGCCGGCAAGTATGCGGTCGGTCAGTTCAATATCAACAATCTGGAGTGGACAAAGGCGGTTCTGGAAACTGCACAGGAGCTGAACAGTCCGGTAATTCTGGGCGTTTCCGCAGGTGCCGGAAAGTACATGTGTGGCTTTAAAACGGTTGCCGCTATGGTGGATGCAATGGTTGACAGCCTTGGTATTACCGTTCCGGTTGCGCTGCACCTGGACCATGGTACCTATGAGGACTGCTACAAATGTATCGACGCAGGATTTTCTTCTATCATGTTTGATGGTTCTCACTATCCCATTGAAGAAAATATTGCAAAGACTAAGGAACTGATTGACGTTTGTGCACAGAAGGGTCTTTCCCTGGAAGCAGAGGTTGGCTCCATCGGCGGTGAAGAAGATGGCGTTGTAGGTATGGGTGAGTGTGCAGATCCGGACGAGTGCAAAATGATCGCGGATTTGGGTGTAACAATGCTTGCAGCAGGTATTGGAAATATTCACGGTAAATACCCGGAAAATTGGGCGGGTCTGTCTTTCGAGACACTGGATGCGATCCAGCAGAAAACAGGGGACATGCCTCTGGTTCTCCACGGTGGCACCGGTATCCCTGAGGATATGATTAAAAAGGCCATTTCTTTGGGCGTTGCAAAAATTAATGTAAATACAGAATGCCAAATTTCTTTTGCAGAAGCTGTACGTAAGTATATCGAAGAAGGAAAGGATCTGCAGGGCAAGGGCTTTGATCCCAGAAAGCTTTTAGCGCCCGGCACCCAGGCTATTAAGGACACAGTAAAAGAAAAGATGGAACTGTTCGGTTCTGTAGGCAAAGCGTAAGAAAAATCTAAGGAAAAACCTGCTGCAAATGCAGCAGGTTTTTATTTTTATTCAGTGCTCTTATAATATACGGGAGAAATGTTCTACTCCGTTCTGTTCTTATCCGAGTAGGGCGTCCAACCGTTTGCCAATTTCTTGCAAAAATTCTTCCGTGTCTACCTTGCGCTTGTTTTCTAGGCTGGACAGGACATATAAATCTCCG
>CANRVI010000030.1 GCA_947643245.1 uncultured Clostridia bacterium
AGAAAAAATTTTACTACCTTCAATAACTGCGGCTTTTTTGTCCGGGCCGAAGCAAGGGATTCCCGCCGCTTCCAGACTGTCTACTGCCCCAAGAACCAGAGGATCGTCCGGTGCTACCACAGCAAAGTCAATTTTATTCTCCACCGCAAACCGAGTAATACCGTCAATGTCTTTCGCCCCGATGGCCACACATTCCGCATCTGCAGCAATACCACCGTTACCGGGAAGGGCATAAATTTTCTCCACCCGCCGACTTTCCCGTAATTTTTTAATAATGGCGTGCTCTCTTCCGCCGCCGCCTACTACTAAGATATTCATATAAATTGGATATCCTTTCTATTGTTAATCATGCTTCCACAACGCAACGGGCCGGACACAGGAAATCCCTGTGTCCGGCGGAAATACATAAATTCAATGATGGAATAAGCGCATACCGGTAAACGCCATAGTGATTCCAAACGTATTACAGGAGGAGATGACGATATCGTCTCGCACGCTGCCGCCAGGTTGAGCAATGTAAGATACACCACTGCGATGCGCTCGAATGATGTTGTCATCAAAGGGGAAGAAAGCATCGCTGCCAAGAGCGACTCCGCTGATTCCCGCAAGGTATTCTTTTTTCTCTTTGACCGTCAAAGCATCAGGACAAACAGAGAAAAACTGCTGCCATTTGCCGTCTGCCAGCACATCATCGCTGTCTTCAGAGATATATACATCGATGGTATTGTCCCGCACAGCACGAGGTACAGACTCCAGGAAAGGCAGTCCCAGCACCTTCGGATGCTGGCGCAGATGCCAGATATCGGCTTTCTGCCCTGCAAGGCGGGTACAGTGAATTCTGGACTGCTGTCCGGCGCCCACTCCGATTGCTTGTCCGTTTACCGCATAGCATACAGAGTTAGACTGGGTATATTTTAGCGTAATGAGCGCAATGATCAAATCTCGCTTTCCTTCTTCTGGAAGGATTTTATTTTCCGTTACTATATTGGAAAGCAGAGCCTCATCAATTACAAAATTGTTTCTTCCCTGCTCAAAAGTAATACCAAATACCTGCTTTTTTTCTTTTTCTGCCGGTACAAAGTTCGGATCAATTTGCACAATATTATAGTTACCCTTTTTTTTAGAGCGCAGAATTTCCAGTGCCTCAGGTTCGTATCCAGGAGCAATGACCCCATCGGAAACCTCGCGCTGAATCAACCGTGCTGTCGTCACGTCGCACACCTCACTGAGGGCAATCCAGTCGCCAAAGGAGGACATACGGTCCGTTCCTCTGGCCCTTGCATATGCACAGGCTAGAGGCGAGTCATCCAGGCCCTCTATATCGTCTACAAAGCAAGCGCGCTTCAAAGAAAGAGGCAGGGGAATTCCCACCGCGGCTGAAGTCGGGCTGACATGTTTGAAGGAAGTAGCCGACGGCATGCCCAACGCATCTTTTAGCTCCTTCACAAGCTGCCAGCTGTTAAAAGCATCCAGAAAATTGATATATCCTGGCTTACCGTTTAAAATTTCAATGGGCAGTTCGCTGCCGTCTTCTATATAAATTCTGGATGGTTTTTGATTGGGGTTACATCCATATTTCAATTCAAATTCTTTCATATTCCTATTCCTCACAGGTTTTTATTCAGAATACGGGTTTGGGCGTCCCCGCCGGCAAGATCGATATACCGTACAAACAGAGATATTTTATTATCTGGATGGAGGTTTTCCCAAATCTGTGTGGTGAAGTCCTCAATGCTATCCGGAATTTCTACCAGTTCAGGCTCTCCCACAAAAGACGGAGGGGGATTTCCATCACACTGATAGGTGTGGATAAAGTGGCCCTCTCCCGCTGCGCTTTCATAACAGAAATACTGCCTTGCACAATGTTCCCCTGCCGCGTCAGCCGCTTTCAAAATACTCATTTTATAGGAAAACGCTTCATCCGCGAACGTAAGCAACGCGCTGATTCTAGGAGTAAATAGTGGTGCGTCCGGCTCAAAGCACCGAGTAGCCAGCGCATCTTCCATCGTTTTTCCTTGTGAAAGATAGTTAAAAATCGTATCTGTCTGATCTCCGTTGGTTACAATCAGATGGTTTTGCAAAGTACGTACAGGATAATAGATGATCAGTGAGGGATCTTCTACCTTTGTCTCGTCGAAAGCCTTGGTTTTTAAATCTTCTCCTTCTGCCGCAAATATGCGGTTACGGCTATTGGCGCTTCTGCCCATAATAAAATATGCGGCTACCGCTTTAGTGCCATCTGCACTCATACCGGTAATAATACCCCGGCCGGGGTATGCGTTATCCTTCAGCAATGTACCGATTTTATCCATGACGCAATCCTTTCTATTCTGTAGCAGGACGGGATCCGCCCCTTTTTTCTTTCCGCAGTTTTTTTGCGACCTGCTCTGCCGCACGGGGGAGAATATCCCATTCCGCTTGCTTCATAATCCGCTTTTGCAAACTTTCCGGGGTGTCGTCCTGACGCACACGTACAGCTTTTTGCAGAATAATTTTTCCCCCGTCCGTAACTTCATTTACATAATGCGCAGTAGCACCGCTGACCTTCACTCCATACGCCAGCGCAGCCTCATGCACATGCAGTCCATACATTCCCTTACCACAAAAGGAGGGGATCAGGGACGGATGGATATTGATGATGCGGTCTGTAAAATGGGAGATAAAATCTGCAGACAAAATACTCATAAATCCAGCTAGGATAATCATTTCAATCTGGTGTTTCTCCAGTGTCCGGATTAGCTGTGCTTCAAATTGATCTCCCATTTCTTTTCTGCATACGGTGACTGCTTCAATGCCTGCATTCGCTGCACGGTTGATTGCATATGCTCCCGGGTTGCTGGACACTACAAGGGCAATCTCACCGCTGCGCAGGCCGCCGTCCCGCTGGGCGTCAATCAGCGCCTGCAGATTGGTTCCACCGCCGGAAACCAGTACCGCAATTTTAATTTTATCGCTGTTCATTCTCTTGCCATCTCTCCTTAGCAAAGAACGATTCCCTCGTCCCCTTGCGCAATTTCCCCGAATATGTATGCATCTACGCCTGCGTCCTGGAGAACCGACACTGCAAGATCTGCGTCTTTTTTCGCTACGGTAGCACACATACCTACACCCATATTGTATGTGTTAAACATATCCCGCTGGGGCACAGCGCCCCGGCTAGCGATTAGATCAAAAATTGCTGGTGTGCGTACTGCGCTTTTTTCCACCTTCGCAGTAAAACCTGCTGGGATACTTCTAGGAATATTTTCATAAAATCCGCCGCCGGTAATATGGGAAACAGCCCGCACATCTGCCTTTTCAAACAACGACAGCATGGGTTTCACATAAATTCTGGTAGGCTCTAAAAGCGTCTCGCCAAGGCTGGCGCCTCCAAGCTCCGGCACCGGATCGGTAAGTGTTCGGCAGTGCTCCAGATCAAATACCTTACGGACCAAAGAAAATCCATTGGAATGCACTCCGCTGGAAGGCAATGCAATCAGCACATCTCCCTTTTCCACACGGCTGCCGTCGATAATCTTAGCCCGGTCCACGATACCCACAGCAAAGCCTGCCAAATCATATTCATCTTCCGGGTAAAAACCGGGCATCTCTGCGGTCTCGCCGCCGATGAGGGCCGCGTCAGACTGAACGCACCCTTCCGCAATCCCCGCGACTACAGAAGCAATCTTTTCGGGAACATTTTTGCCGCAGGCTATATAATCTAAAAAAAACATAGGCGCTGCGCCGCAGCAGATAATATCGTTTACGCTCATAGCCACGCAGTCGATGCCTACCGTATCATGGCGATCCAGCAAAAATGCCAGACGCAGTTTCGTACCTACCCCGTCTGTACCGGATACGAGCACCGGATCCTCCATGCCGGCAAAGCTTGGACGGAAAAGGCCTCCGAATCCGCCGATGCCGCTGACTACACCGTCTGTCACTGTACGGCCAATATGCCGCTTCATCAGTTCTACTGCTTTATAGCCGGCGGTAATATCTACACCGGCAGCTTTGTAGCTTTCACTTGCACTTTTCATATATTTTCCCCAATCCTTTTGATACTGCTTAAGATTTAATAGGAGACTTTTCCGGATTGATTCCCTCGGATATCTTCCGCTCAAACCGACTTTTACCGGTTTCCTTTGGAATATCTGTAGGATATCTTTCGTCAAAGCAAGCGCTGCAGTAACCCAGTTCTTCATCGCTGCAAAGCTTTTTAACATTTTCCATGCTTAGATATGCCAGTGAATCGGCGCCGAGAATCTCACAAATTTCTGGGAGCGTATGCCTGCACGCAATCAGGGCATCTTTAGAATCGATATCTGTACCATAATAACACGGACCAACAAACGGTGGGCTGGAGATGCGTACATGCACCTCCCTAGCGCCCGCTTCCCGCAGAAGCTTGACAATTCTGGCACAGGTAGTTCCCCGGACGATAGAGTCATCGATCATTACCACTCGCTTGCCTTTTACCGTTTCCGAAATGGGGTTCAGCTTAATTTTGACCTTATCTTCTCGAATTTCCTGGCCGGGTGCAATAAAGGTGCGCCCAATATATTTATTTTTGAGAAATCCGAGGCCGTAAGGGATTCCGGACTCACGGGAATATCCCAGCGCCGCATCTAAGCCGGAATCAGGCACACCGATTACGATATCCGCTTCCACTGGGCTTTCTTTAGCAAGAAATTCTCCTGCCCGTACTCTTGCGCCATGAACACTGTATCCGTCTACTACAGAATCCGGACGGGAGAAATAGATATATTCAAAAACACACAGACTGCGGGGTGCCGTATCGCAATGGTCACGAAGAGTACGTACACCGTTTTTATCAAAAATAATGATTTCGCCGGGTTCAATATCCCGCACCAATGTAGCGCCTACAGAATCCAAAGCACAGGATTCGCTGGCAACGATATAACTGCCGTCCTCTCGCTGGCCAAAGCACAGAGGCCGAAATCCTCTGGGATCTCTGGCTGCAATCAATTTTGAGGGAGACATAATCACCAGAGAATACGCCCCCTGGATCTTATACATTGTCCGACTGACCGCTTCTTCAATCGAAGCGGAAGCGAGCCGCTCTTTGGTCAAAATATAGGAAATCACTTCTGTATCGCTGGTCGTATGGAAAATAGAGCCTTCCAATTCCAAAGCAGTGCGCAGTTCATAGGAGTTTACCAGGTTGCCGTTATGAGCCAGCGCCATCCGCCCTTTCACATGATCCACCACAATAGGCTGTGCGTTTAGCCGTCCATCGCTGCCGGTAGTACCGTAGCGCACATGCCCTACTGCCATGCAGCCTTTGCCAAGCCCTCTTAAAATGTCGGGAGTAAACACATCGTTTACCAGGCCCACATCTTTGTAAGAATTAAAAATTCCATCATCGTTTACTACAATTCCGCAGGACTCCTGTCCTCTGTGCTGGAGTGCAAACAGCCCATAATATACAGAATGAGCCAAGTCCCCAGGTTGGGGAGAATAAATGCCGAATACACCGCACTCTTCACGTAGATTGCTCATCTAAGCCGATCCCTTTCTCCGCCGGGTTGTCCGGCGATCCGATTTTGCTTTATTTTATTCGCCCAGAAGTCTTCTGCAAATTTCCTGATATGCATCTTCTACATTGCCAAGATCCCGGCGGAAACGGTCCTTATCCAGCTTTTCTCTGGTTTCCATATCCCAGAAGCGGCAAGTGTCTGGAGAAATCTCGTCTGCAAGAACAATTTTACCATCCGCCGTTTTGCCAAATTCCAGCTTAAAGTCTACCAAAAGAATGCCAATTGCTGCAAAATAGTTTTTCAGATATTCATTCACACGGAATGTAATATCCTTGATGGTTTCCACTTCTTCCTTCGTCGCCCATCCACATGCATAAATATGATACTCATTGACCATGGGGTCACCCAAATCATCATCCTTGAGACAAAATTCCAAGGTTGGGCACTGGAGATCCGTTCCCTCCTGCACACCGAACCGTTTAGAAAAAGAACCTGCCGCAATATTACGTACAATAACTTCCAAAGGTACGATAGATACACGGCGAACCAACGTATCCCGCTCACTCAGTTCCTCTACAAAATGGGTGGGGATTCCTTCCGCTTCCAACTTGCCCATCAGGTAATTCGTTACCCGGTTGTTGATCACGCCTTTGCCGGCAATGGTACCTTTCTTCAAACCGTTGAAGGCAGTGGCATCATCTTTGTAAGATACGATACACAGGTTCGGATCGTCTGTAGCAAAAACCTTTTTTGCTTTGCCCTCATACATCTGCTCTCTTTTTTCCATTTCCAAATCTCCCTTATATAAAATCAGTTATGATATTTTGCGTTTATTTCCGCATCTTTTTGCAGCACTGCTTTTGTGTTTTTCTCTCGAAGAGCCTCCAGCTTGTCCGCCACAGCAGCGTCCTCCACAGCTAAGATCTGTGCTGCCAACAGAGCCGCGTTGGCAGCTCCGTCAATGGCGACGGTTGCCACAGGAAGTCCCGCCGGCATTTGTACTGTAGATAGCAGTGCATCCAGTCCATCTAACGTAGAACTTTTTACAGGAATGCCAATCACAGGCAATGTGGTATTTGCAGCAATCGCTCCTGCCAAATGGGCAGCCTTGCCGGCAGCGGCAATAATAGCACCAAATCCATTTCCCCGAGCCTCCTTTGTAAAAGAGGCGCAAGCCTGGGGCGTTCTATGCGCACTGAATACATGTACTTCTGTTGGAATCCCTAAATCCTGCAATGTGTCGATAGCCTTGCCTACCACAGGCAGATCACTGTCACTTCCCATAATTACGGCAACTTTTTTCATATGTATCCTCCAAACGAATTATGCAAAAGGTATATAAGTAAAAACAAAAAAGGCAGTCTTATCCCGCGGAATAAGACATACCCAGACGGACGGCCATGTTCGCTTTCGTTCCATTGCGGTTCCCCGCCAGACGCTGCCGGCGGCAGGCCTTTTCCGTCAGTTGCGAAAGCGTTTTTTCTATAGTTTTATTGTAACATAGAGCCATTTTCATGTCAATCAAATCCCCTCTGTCATTTTATACAAATTATCTACATGGAATTTGCTTTTTCTGCACGTTTCCCAAAGCGTCAAACGCCGCGCAGAGCGGCGGAAGGGACATAAGGCAAAATGTCGCGACGAAGCGCTTCCATTTCCTCCCTGGAGTATGCCTTTGCTCCGGTGCCAAGCAAGTCGCCTGAATCAACAAAGCCTTGAATAAAATATCGTTCTGCCCCCTGAATCCACAGTGCGATCCCCCGAAAATCCTCCGGATTTACAATTCCCTTAGCCGCCGTAGTACGGAACTCGTATTCCACATGTCCCTCCAAGAGATACGCCGCGCTTTTACATACACTGTTCAAATCTACCGCACATTCTGTCGCCCGCACGTACCCTTCCTTGGAAGATTTAATATCCATTGCCACATAATCCACTAGTCCTTTTTCCACCAACTCCCGCAGGCGCTCATAAAAACTGCCGTTTGTATCCAGCTTTACCTGAAATCCCATGTCCTTGATCCGCTGCAAAAATGCGGGAAGTTCCGGCTGAAGAAGCGGTTCCCCGCCCGTTACAGCTACCCCGTCTAAGATACCTTGACGCCCATGTAGGAAGGAAAAGAAATCTTCCACTGTAATACGTTCCCCAGCTCCGCGCACCAGAGACGCATTATGGCAAAAAGGGCAACGAAAATTACAGCCGCCAAAAAACACTGTGCAGGCAGTTTTCCCAGGAAAGTCCAATAGAGTAAGCTTTTGCAGTCCGCTGATAATCATCATCCGCACCTCCGTTAATACTGATTTATCTGCTTCTTATTGAGGCATTCTGTGTGCACTCGTAACAAGCATATGGTTTTTATAGAAAACGCCAAAAAGGGAGGCCTGCCTCCCTTTTTGCTCAAATTATTCCGCAGTGTATACAGGAACCCCCTTATTTGTACCGCTGTCCCAAAGGGTATACTGACATACAGGCACATCAAACACTGTCATTCCTATATGGACGCCTGCTTCTCCGGTAAAGCCAGAAGATCCCGCAGTTCCAATCGTGGCGCCCTTTTCCACTTTATCTCCCACAGCAACAGAGGCACTGGTCATATGGCAATACCAGCTCTTCAATCCGTAGCCATGCTCGATTACAACCGTATAGCCGCTGTAGTCCAGATACCCGGCATACAACACCTCGCCCGCATTGACGGCCTGAATTTCCGTCCCTGCTCGCAAAGCGTAATCAATACCGGTATGTCGATACTGTATATCTGTTCCAGTCACCTTTAAGTTATGGCCAAATCCGTTTTTCAGAGCGCCCTCGTCCGCTCCAGGCAGGAAACTGCCCTCCCAATACCGGACAGCGGAAGCCTTTTGAGCAATGGGTTCCAGCGCTTCCTGACACCGCTGCAGCGCTGCGGAAGATCCATACGTGGCAGCAATATTGCTGTCTATATTAATTGTACGATCTCGGAAAGGATTGGTTCGTTGCGTAAGATTGATGTTGATTTGCTGCGACGCACCACCATATGCAAAATTAAGCGTATAATTTCCGGCAGCCAAATCCCAGTTAAAGGGAATCAATGCGTGCACCTCACCAGAACTGCTGTCTTTGCAGAACACAGGCGTATAATTGATAGATGGTTCACTGCTGAAAGTAATATTTTCCGGAGCGCTTACGTTGGTGCCTGTGACGCAGATAAATTCTCCAATCTGCAATGTAGTAGCCCCAGCATAAAACGCAGCCGGCGCATTCAGCCCAGCATCAAAAATATATGTCTGTTCTCCAAAGTAATCCCGTTCAGCATCTTCATACCATTTAGCAGAAACCTCTGCATGCACTTGCATGGAATCAGCAATTGTCAGCGACGCGATATTTTCATAAAGATCGTCAAACACCACCTGATTCGTGCTCTTATCTGTAATTTTTACGCCAAAATAATCCGGCTTTACAGAAAAATTCATTACCATGCCGCCTTCCATGGTATATGTTTCGATTTTCTCTGTTACAGAAAATGTAGTATCCGCCTCTGTAAATGCGCCTGTACTATTTTTAAAGCTCCATTTGGAGGCAGAAGGCTTTGCTGTATGCTCCCCGCCAAAAGAAAGCACTGGCGGCGTGCCGTTCTCGTATAGACTGGCCGCATAAGGACTTTCCAAAAATGCTTGTGCATCTTTTTCTGCAATCTGGTATGCCTTACCGTTGCCATCAATAAAATAGCAGTCGGCGCTGATCAAAGTAAAATAATATTTGTATCCAGCATCTTTAGCAGAAGTGCTGACAGTCACCTGATAAAAGTCATTATTTTCAATTGTAGACGGGATGCTGGCAATTTCCGCGGCATTGTTATTCATATCCAGAAAAGCGGCAATTGCCTCAACAGATTTTTCGCCGTCGTTTCTGTCAAAAACAAAAGTATTGCCCGCAATGTCCTTTATCGTTACAGACAGTGTGTTGCGGGTATCTGCGGCTCCGCCGTTCGCTTTGTTATAATATACAATAGAAATAATCGACGGTATAAAAATCGCCACCGTCAGAAGAACCAGCACAAATTTATTTTTCATATAAAAATCCTTTCTTTTCTTTCTTTTTGAAAGAAAATGGTTCGGATAATGACAGCAAAGTTGACATATATATTTATTATACTATCTTTTTCGATGAAGGTCAAGTGTCTTTTGATTCGCCAAAATATTCCATTTATCATGCTGTTTCAGTATGCACAAATCGTCGCAAAATAAAAAAGAAAACACATTGCTTATTTTTCAATTTCATGTTACAATATTGTAAACGCATTCTAAACAAATATAAAATATGTCAAAGAGGTAGATTCATGCCAAACTACATTTTAAGCTGCTGTTCCACAGCGGATTTAAGCGAGGAACACTTCAGCAAGCGAGACATCCATTATATCTGCTTCCATTATTTTCTTGACGGAAAAGCTTACGATGACGATCTTGGAAAGTCCCTTTCTTTTGACGCCTTCTATAAAGCGATGGAACAGGGTGCGGAGACAAAGACGTCGCAGATTAACGCAGACGAGTTTATAGAGTACTTTACCCCTTTTCTAGAGGCAGGGATGGATATCCTTCATGTCACCCTTTCTACAGGAATATCCGGTGTATACAACTCCGCCGTAATTGCAGGGCGAGAGCTTTCAGAAAAATATCCGGAGCGAAAAATTTATATTGTAGATTCGTTGGGAGCGTCCTCCGGGTACGGACTGCTGATGGATCGCCTGGCAGATCTGCGAGACGATGGGATGGATATCGATACCCTGTATCAGTGGGCGCAAGACCACCGTCTGGAACTGCACCACTGGTTTTTCTCTACAGATTTGACCTTCTATGTAAAAGGCGGACGGATCTCCAAAGCCGCCGGATGGTTTGGGACCATGTTAAAAATCTGCCCTCTCCTTAATATGGACAACCGCGGGCGGCTCATTCCACGGCATAAAGTTCGGGGAAAAAGCAGCGTAATCCAGGAAATCGTAAAGAAAATGGAAGCCCACGCAAAAGGCGGATTGGGTTATAACGGAAAATGCTTTATATCCAATTCCGCGTGCATAGAAGATGCAAAAGCCGTAGCGGAGCTTGTTGAAAAACATTTCCCGCTGTTAGACGGTCCTGTGCAGATTTATAGTGTAGGCACCACCATCGGCAGCCACACAGGCCCTGGTACTGTAGCGTTGTTTTTCTGGGGCGACCAACGTATGGACTAACAAAATATCCCCCAGCAAAAGCCGGGGGATATTTTTCTTAGTTGAATTTGTAAATCTTATGTACAAGGCGATACATCCCTACCGTTGTTTTTCTGCCTAGCTTGCCAGGCAAATTCATAAACGCAGAGAGAGAACTATATTTCAGCTTCCGATATGTATGGATATCCTGTTCTCGAAGGAAACGCCAGAGCGCTTTTTGCTTTTCAATATTTTCTGGTGTGTTGCCGATCAACAAAAACACACAGCAGATGTTGATCATCATAGCAAGTTCATGCAGCATATATCGATAAAGGCGCCGGCTGCTCTGTTTAATCTGATTCAAATCGTGGCACTGGATCATCAGCTTGGCAACTTTGATCTGCTGGTCGATCCGTTTAATCATATTTTTTTCGCTGACAGACTGCTCGTCACTGCCTACATAATACAAATACAAATCCAAATCCATATAATAAATGCGTTTCACATACGGAAACGGCTCGTACATATACAGATTATCCACATAAAAAGTATGCTTGGGCAAAGCAATCGCATGCTCCCGTAGCAGAGCTGTACGATATACTACCGAATGCATCATCAAATACTGAGACGGCCCGAAAGGCTTTGTATCCTCCCAGGTACATAGCTGTTCGCTGGGAAAGATGTGTCGGTAGCTCATGGTACGTCGGCTTCCAGTATCGATGCGCACATATACATAGTTACACACATACATATCCGCATCCTGTCCCTGTTGCACCGTTTCCCGCAGCCGGGCAAGAAACTTTTCAAGCGCGTCCGGGTCTAAACGGTCATCGGAATCTACCACCTTATAATACATACCTCTTGCATTACGCATTCCCTGATTGACGCCCTCTCCATGACCGCCATTTTCCTGATGAATGACTCGAACGATATCCGGATATTTTTCAGCATATGCGTCAGCCACCGCGCCGGTATCATCGGCAGAACCGTCGTTTACAATAATAATTTCAATATCGTCGCCGGCGCCTAGCAAGGATTCGATACAATGATGCATAAATTCGCCGGAATTATAGCATGGAATTGCAAACGTAATCAATTTGTCCATGGTTACTATCCTTTCTGATAGGGTTTCCATTTCAATTATATACAGAAAAGCTTTGTTTTGCAAGCGATTTTTTTGGAATTGTTCTTGCGCTGTTTACATATTTGCAGTAAAATACTAAAAAGAAATGAAAAAGAATCGGCAACAGAAAGGGGACTTCTACACATGTCAAAAATCACCTGGAAAGGGGGAACCCTGTTAGGGCCGCTGCCCCCGGTGCTGGTAACCTGCGGTACTATGGAAGAGGCCAATATCATTACAATTGCATGGACCGGCATCTGCAATACGATTCCGCCCAAAACATATATTTCCGTCCGCCCTGGACGTCATTCATACCCGATCATCAAAAACAGCGGCGAATTTGTCCGCCGGGTAAGGGAAGCCTGCGGTGTGGAGGT
>CANRVI010000031.1 GCA_947643245.1 uncultured Clostridia bacterium
TATGGTCGATTACATGCGCGCCGGTGCTGAGATCAATGGGATCTTGCACCTTTTCATCAGGTAAGGAAGGCTTTTTAGGAATTTCAACCGGATTTTGGATGGTTTCATCCTTTGGCGGTGCAACCGCTGTACTGCCGCCGGAAGTCTTTGTAATTACAATAGCCTGTTTGCCAAGGGCTGCGTATGCCTTCTCAACGCTTGCCTTAGAATAGCCTTGCACCCTTTTTGTCATTGGATCATTGAAGTAATAGTTGCTTTCATCATATCCAATCAGCAATAAACAGTGGAGTTTACTGTTGTATGAAATAGATTCGCCGCCTGGAGTTACCCAGGTATGCACCGTATATGCAGAAGTCATGCCGACTGTCGCCCACATAATTACGGGAATGTCTTTATCAATATAGGCTGTGCATAAATTTTGCAAGGATGTTCCGGATACATCTGTGGCTTTGACACCTATTACATTTTCAAGCTTGCCAACAGCTTTCATAATTACAGGAGAGAAGCATCCCCAGCTTTTTTTATTATAATTTGGAAATGGATTTCCCATGTATACTTCTTTGGGATTGGGCCCGCTGTTTCTTGATGGAGAAGGGGTACTGGAAGTCCAGTCCAAATAGTTGTTTAAAAAAGCCGTCAGGCTTATTTTATCCGCACCAGCGGCATACTGCAATGCCATAACGGTGCTTGTGCTTTCACAGCCGTTAGGCAACTTTTCGTCATATTGATTGATATAGGGAGCGTCAATTAGTATTGCATTTTCCGACGGGGTCGGATTCAAGCCCTTGCGTTCATAGACGCGGATTTCCAAGGCTTGTATCGGTCCGTATCTACCGTCTCCCGCGTTGGTAGATTTCGTATCCAGATCAGCTCCCGGCATGAGGCTTTCCATTATATCAGGCCAGCCGTTGCTTACCCACGGAAGCCATTTTTCGCCGGCTTTCGCACGGTACATCACTACATAATTATCATAAATTCTGCCGCCGGCAGCGTGTACCTCAATCGTTACATTTGTAATTGGACGGCCTGCATACCCTGCATATCCGTTTTTGTGATCATTTTCATTGGCATCCAGACTTGAAACATATGGATTCCAACCGGTTGCAGCATCTTTAGCAGCATAACGGAAATAATACGGTTTTCCCGGCGCCTCCAGCAAAATGCCGTCAATGGAAGAAAAAGAAGCTGTTTCATTTGTTCCAAAAGAGGTCCATGTGCTGCCATTTGTTTGACGATACTTCATGTTTATAGTATCGACCAGTTTAAAATCTCCTGCTTCTACAGGCGCTGATGAGCCGCCGGAGCTGCTGCCGTCTGTTCTCTCGAACATTCGGATTTCCAGTCCTTGTATATTACCCAACGCTTCCCAGCCGGCGTTCGTGCTTTTTGTATCGAGACCGCCGCCTAAGCTATAGTCCTTTTGAATATTTGCCATAACGTCGGGCCAGCCATTGCTTACCCATTCTAACCAATTTCCGCCAACCTTGGCTCGATACATAACGATGTAATCGTCATAGATTCGCGTTCCGTCGCTGGAATATACTTCAATCGACAAATGAGTCATAGCATGTCCGGCTAGCCCAGCGTAGTCATTCATTCCGGACTTTGTGCTGTATACATAATCCAGCCACTCTTTTCCATCCTCTTTGTTTTTGCTTCGGTATTTCAAAAAATATTTGGAGCTGTTCGTTTGGATCCGCACGCCGTCCAAATGATCTACAACTGTGCTGGGGGCCAGTGTGGTCCAGTTGTCTCTATCGTCTACGCAGTACGCAACGGTTAATTCGCTTGTGATTTCCCGAAAGGTTTTATTTGCTGCGGCGTAAGGTGCGGCAGCATCCTGAGAGGGATTTTTGCTGTAAGGTTTTTCATCTGCACCGGCAGACTTTTGCACGCTGGTATCTAGGTATTCCGATGCCTGTGCAAAGGTGGCCAGTGGCAGCGCTGTCAATATGATCATTACCGACAATATTGCAGCTATGATTCTTCTTTGTGTTTTCATGATAATCCTTTCTAAAAATAAATTGCAATTTATTGTACAAAGGAAACAGGTCAGCTTTTGACCTGTTTACAGCTATTTTTATTTATTTCGCCTTTAAATAAGCAATACTTTGATTCCAGATAATAGCCGTATTCTTTTTTTCAGATACCGCTTGCAAATTGCAAACAAAAGGAGTATAATGAAAACTGAAAATAAAATATAGGGGAGCTTGTATGACAGGCTGAGAGGAAGGTATGACCTTCGACCCATAAACCTGATTTGGATAATGCCAACGGAGGGAAGCGGAGTAAGATGCTGCGGGAAGCTGCCAATTTGGGGGCTTCCCGTATTTTTTTGCAAAGAGAAAAGCGTATTTATTTTAGGAGGAACTAAATGGTAAAAATCAATGGGATTGATTTGGAGCTTTCTGGTATGACCCTCTCCGCCTATCTGGCCACAACCAATTATGATCCCGGCCGGATCGCGGTTGAGCGCAACGGCGATATTGTTCCTAAAGCTCGGTATAAAGACACCGTTTTGCAGGACGGCGACAGTCTGGAAGTGGTCAGCTTTGTAGGGGGCGGTTGAATGTTTCCCACAGAAAAAGAATGGATGGGGGCTCTGACCTTGCGGCATGGTGTTGCGCTGCAGAAAAAGTTTTCCGCGGCCACTGTTGCCGTTTGCGGGCTTGGCGGACTTGGCTCCCATATTGCCGCCACTCTCGCGCGAGCTGGAGTGGGCAGGCTGGTGCTTGTCGACTTTGACAAAGTGGAGCTTTCCAATTTACACCGGCAGCAGTACAAGGCGGGACAAATTGGCCTTAGCAAAACAGAAGCGCTGGCGGAGAATCTTTTGGAGATGGCGCCCTATGTGCAAATCGTGACGATTACAGAACGGATCACAGAAGAAAACTATGCACAGCTTTTGCCGGGCGCGGATATTATCTGCGAGGCTTTTGACGATGCGCACGCCAAAGCGATGCTGGCAAATAAAATTTTGGAGACCATGCCGGATACGTTTTTAGTGGCGGCCTCCGGTATGGCGGGAATGGCCTCTGCCAACGCTATACAAACGAAAAGAATTACAAGCCGCTTTTATCTTTGCGGCGATACGGTAAGCGATGTGGAGGATGCCGGAGGGCTGGTGGCTTCTCGAGTAATGGCGTGTGCCGCACATCAGGCGCACATGGTTTTGCGCATCCTCGCAGGGAAATATGAAGTTTAGGAAAGAAGGATAGTTTTATGATAGCAAACGATAAACTGGCCATTGGCGGCCGCACGTTCGATTCCCGCTTTATTTTGGGTTCCGGCAAATACTCTATGAAGCTGATTGAAGCTGCCGTAAAGGACGCCGGCGCACAAATCATCACCCTGGCGGTCCGCCGTGCCAATACCAAGGAACAGGAGAGTATTTTGGACTACATCCCAGAGGGGGTCACACTGCTGCCAAACACCTCCGGCGCACGAAATGCCAAGGAGGCGGTCCGCATTGCCCGTCTTGCCAGAGAACTTGGCTGCGGCGACTTTGTAAAGGTGGAGATCATGCGGGATACCAAATACCTTCTGCCGGACAACCTGGAGACTATCCGCGCTACAGAGACCTTGGCAAAGGAGGGCTTTGTAGTTATGCCCTATATGTATCCCGATTTGAACGCCGCCCGGGATATGGTGAACGCCGGCGCTTCGACTATCATGCCATTGGCTTCCCCCATCGGGTCTAATAAGGGGCTTGCAACCCGGGAGTTTATCCAGATCCTAATCGATGAAATAGATTTGCCCATTATTGTAGATGCCGGCATCGGCAGACCTTCCCAAGCCTGCGAGGCTATGGAAATGGGTGCGGCGGCAATCATGGCGAATACAGCTCTGGCCACCGCAGGGGACCTGCCTATGATGGCAGCCGCTTTCCGTCAGGCTATTGAGGCAGGACGTCGGGCATATCTTTCCGGCCTTGGCCGGGTGCTGACCCGGGGCGCGTCTGCTTCCGATCCGCTCACCGGATTTCTGAGAGACTGAGAGGGATCTATGGAAAACCAATTTTTTGTCGATTCCCAGCACTTATCTGCCGCCGCGCTGGAAAAAAAACATCGCTTGGAAACGGATTTTTCCAGTCGCAAAAATCATATGGAATATCTGCCGGGAATGGAAAAAATCGAATCCAATGTCTGTCGGCAGGTAATGGAGCAGATGGAACGATATGATTATTCTGTATATACAGCGGCGGATGTTCGAGCGGCGCTGGAGCATGAAACCTGCACTGTAGAGGATTTTAAAGCTCTGCTGTCTCCCGCAGCACAGCCCTTTCTGGAAGAGATGGCCCAGCGTGCCCGGTCTGAGACCAGCAAGCATTTCGGAAATACGGTGTATCTTTTTACACCTTTATACATTGCCAATTATTGTGAAAATTACTGCGTTTATTGTGGTTTCAACTGCTACAATCACATTCAGCGTATGAAGTTAAGTATGGAGCAGATTGCACATGAAATGCAGGTCATTGCCGATTCCGGTATGGAAGAGATTTTGATTCTAACCGGGGAAAGCCGCACAAAGAGCGACGTGGCCTATATTGGAGAAGCCTGCAAGCTGGCGCGGCAGTATTTCCGTATGGTGGGACTGGAAATCTATCCGGTTAATACGGACGAATACCGATATCTGCACCAATGCGGAGCCGACTATGTAACGGTCTTTCAAGAGACATACGATACAGAGAAATATGAAGCCCTCCATCTGGCCGGACATAAGCGGGTATGGCCTTATCGTTTCGACGCACAGGAACGGGCACTGCGAGGCGGCATGCGCGGTGCAGCATTTTCGGCGCTGCTGGGCCTGTCTGATTTTAGAAAAGACGCTCTTGCCAGCGCCCTCCACGTGTATTATTTGCAGAGAAAATACCCCCATGCGGAAATGTCCCTGTCCTGCCCAAGACTGCGGCCTATTATTAATAATGATAAACTGCATCCTTTGGATGTGGGAGAAAAGCAGCTGTGCCAGGTGCTTTGCGCCTACCGTATTTTTTTGCCCTTTGTTGGCATTACCGTCTCTTCTCGAGAGAGCGCCGCATTTCGTAACGGTATTGTAAAAATTGCCGCAACTAAAGTATCCGCCGGGGTTTCTACCGGTATCGGCGATCATGAAAGCAAGTATACAGGAAAGGAGTCGGACAGTGTACAGGGAGACGAGCAGTTTGAAATCGACGACAATCGCAGTCTTTCCAAAATGTATGAGGATATCACGGACGAAGGACTGCAGCCTGTCCTAAATGACTATCTGTATGTCTGATATTCTG
Source organism: uncultured Clostridia bacterium (assembly GCA_947643245.1). GTDB lineage: Bacteria > Bacillota > Clostridia > Oscillospirales > CAG-272 > Avispirillum. Next base: position 5,267 of record CANRVI010000031.1, read on the forward strand.
TGCGTTACAAACCGTTGGTTGTGCCGGGAGAATTTTCTCACCCGAATCGAAAAAATTGCAGCTTGCCGTCCAGCTGGAATCATCCTGCGGGAAAAGGATTTATCCCTTGCGGCGTATGTACGGCTGGCGGGAGAGGCCATGACGGTTTGCAGGCAGTATGGAGTTCGATGTATTCTGCATAGTTTTGCAGCCGCCGCGCTGGAGATGGGCGCAGAGGAGATACATTTGCCGATGCCGGTTCTGCGTCAAATGGGGAAGAAAGACGTGGCCCAGTTTATTCAGATTGGCACATCCTGTCACAGCGTGGAGGATGCACTGGAAGCCCAACAGCTTGGCTGTACATATATTACAGCTGGACATATATTTGAAACCGATTGCAAAAGAGGCATGCCTAGCCGGGGCCTTTCTTTTCTGAAGGCAGTGTGCAGCGCTGTTTCTCTTCCGGTATACGCCATCGGGGGGATCGGCCCCCGAAATATTGGGCCAGTCCGCGCTGCGGGAGCAGCCGGCGGGTGTCTGATGAGCAGTTTAATGGAAAGCGAAAATGTGCAGGAACTGCTAAAAGCAATGGAGGGAGCAATATGAAATTCCACACAGATATGCTGCTTTTGTATGCGGTGACGGATCGAGCCTGGGTAGGCCGGCAGACGCTTCTCGAACAAATTGAGGATGCCCTGCGGGGCGGTGTTACCATGGTTCAGCTACGGGAAAAGGAGCTGGATGAGCCGGCTTTCTTACGTGAGGCCGTTCAGGTAAGAAAGCTGTGCCATAAATATCACGTGCCGCTCATTATCAATGATAATGTAGATGTGGCGCTGGAAAGCGGCGCCGACGGAGTCCATGTGGGCGCCGAGGATGCGCCGGCATCTCAGATTCGAGCCCGTGCCGGCGCAGACTTCATCATTGGTGTGACAGCCAAAACGGTGGAACAGGCTAAACTTGCACAGGAGAGCGGCGCAGACTATATAGGCGTTGGGGCAGTCTTCCCCTCTCCTACCAAGAAAAACGCTATTCGGATTACTACCCAACAGCTGCATACCATCTGTTCCAGCGTTGCCATTCCTGCTGTAGCAATTGGTGGAATTGCTTCTTCTAATCTCTCCCAGCTGCATGGCGGTGGAATGGCCGGCGTGGCTGTTGTTTCCGCTATTTTCGGCGCGGCGGATATCCGTGGTGCGGCAGTAGCGCTGCGGGAAGAGATAGAAGCAGTTGCTCGGACTTGACTGCATCTTAAAACGAACCAGCGGCAGACCGGGGGCACCACTCTCTGTCGCTTAATAAAAATAATGTGAGGGAAAAAGAAAATGAAAACAGCATTATCAATCGCTGGCAGTGACTGCAGCGGAGGCGCCGGTATTCAGGCCGATCTGAAAACGATGGTTATGAATGGTGTATATGGAATGAGTGCAATTACTGCACTTACCGCCCAAAACACCACCGGCGTAACAGACATTATGGAGGTCGCTCCAACATTCTTGCAGGAGCAAATTGACCAGATTTTTACCGATATCCAGCCGGACGCGGTCAAAATCGGCATGGTTTCCAGCACAGACCTGATAGAAGTAATCGCACAGCGTCTTGTTTTTTATCAGGCGAAAAATATTGTGGTGGATCCGGTTATGGTGTCCACCTCCGGTTCCAGCTTGATGGAATCGGAAGCGGTGACTGCCTTAAAAGGCAACCTGCTTCCCCTGGCAACCGTAGTTACGCCAAATATTCCGGAGGCGCAGGTCCTTTCTGGCATGGAGATCACAGAAGAGGCGGACATGCTTGCCGCCGCTGCATACATCGGCAACACCTATCAATGCGCCGTTTTACTAAAAGGCGGACATAATGTAAACGACGCCAACGACTTGCTTTGGGAGGAGGGACGGAGCAGATGGTTTTATGGAAAACGCATCGACAATCCCAACACCCATGGAACCGGCTGCACGCTCTCCAGCGCTATTGCCGCCAATCTCGCAAAGGGGTTTGATCTGGAGACCTCCGTCCAACGTTCGAAAGCATATATTTCCGGTGCTCTTTCCGCTATGCTGCATCTTGGAAAGGGCTGCGGTCCCATGGATCATGCCTTTGATTTAACCAGTGAATTTGCAGAGGAGGCCCCTTTATGATTAGTACCGTGATAACGATTGTGTTTGTACTGCTTTTCTACGCTGCGGCGCTCTATTGTATGCGCGGTGTGCGCCTGCATACAAGAAATTTTTGCATCTGCGGCCTTGTTATTGCCCTGACGCTTCTTTTGGAAATGATTCGCTTTCCAATTCCTACCGGTGCATCTATTTCATTGTGTTCCCCGGTTCCCCTGTTTTTGCTTGCAATTTTGATTGATTACCGTCTTGCGGTTTTGTCCGGATGGGCTTGTGGCATTCTCGCGGCAGTTTTTGTTCCGGGGTGGCAGCCTGTTCACTGGGGACAGTTTTTTGTAGAGCACATGGTGTGTTTTTCTTGCCTGGGCTTTGCCGGGATTTTTGGAAGCGACAGCCGATGGAAAGTCCTATGCGGTCTTAGCCTTGCGTCTGTGCTAAAAATTTTGGGACACCTGCTAAGCGGCGTGCTGTTCTTCTCCCACAATGCGTGGGAAGGATGGGGGGCATGGGGATACAGCTTGTCCTATAATATATCCCAAAGCGTGCCATTGTGTATTCTGTCCGGAGCTGTTATACTGGCGCTTCCCCTGAAAAATTTAAAAAGTGCCATTGGCAGAGGAGAAGGAAAATGACTGTAACCGATCGTCTGATTGAAGCTACAAAAGAAATTTGGGAAGCCTACAACCGGCATCCGTTTGTTCTGGGAATCCAGGACGGAACCTTGGACCGGGAAAAATTTCGATACTACATCCTGCAGGATTATTTATATTTAGAGGATTATGCAAAAACTTTTGCCATTGGAGTGGCAAAAGCCAAAAGCGCTGAGACCGCCCGTTTGTTTGCCCGATATGTGCAGGTTATGAATGGAGAAATGAACATTCACAGCGGATATATGGGAAAGCTGCAGGTTACACAGGAAGAACTGGAGGCGACACCGCGTGCATTGGACAACCTATCCTATACCTCCTATATGCTTCGCGTTGCCTATGAGGAAGGGGAGGCAGAAATCCTTGCCGCCATTCTTTCCTGCGCATACAGCTATGAAGTGATTGCAAAAAATATTGTGAAAGCGTGTCCTGCGTCAACGGAGCACCCTTTTTATGGCGAGTGGATCAAGGGATACGCTAGTGATAAATATGCTGCTGAAAATGCGGTTTTGCTGGATACCCTGAATCGGTTGGCCGCGCAGTATACCGAGCAGCAAATCCAACATTTGTTGGATATTTTTGTTGCCTGTTCCCGGTATGAAATGGCTTTTTGGGAAATGGCCTGGAATCAAAGCCGATAAGCGTTTTGTTTTCATGGTAGCCTGTCCTGCATCCTGTTAATGAAAAGCCCCCGCACAAGGCGGGAGCTTTTCATTATATGTAAAAATAAAAAACGATATAGCCTATAGCTCACTCATGCTCGCACTCCATATATGAAACAAGAATTTTTATAACGCTGAGAATCATGCTCACTTGCGTTTGGGACAACCTTTGCAGCAATGTTACAATTTCTAAAATTTCATTATAGATATAGTATAGGGAATTGCAGTTGCTGCTTCGCAGGCAGACGTCCGACGAAATCTGCAGTGTGTTCACAAGATTTACATATACCTCCAGACTGGGAATTCTCTTTCCTCTTTCTATCTCACCCAGATACTGCTCTGTAATTGCGACCGACTCGGCCAGCGCTGCCCGACTGACTTTTTGATTTTTTCGGGCTTCTTTAATTTTTTTTCCTATACCAACTTCGTCAATAGATATCATAATTGTTCTCCGTCTCAAAAGTCATAAAAATTAAAAATCTCTAAAAAAAAACAAAAAAGTTGGCTGTTTGCCAATTATAGACAACACATTGGAACGCTATTTCTTTTTATGCAAAATATATCTAATCTATATAAGAATAGAATAAACAAAAATGGTATCCATTCATAAACTTATATGATAAATTTTTCTTTTTGTAAAATGGCTGGTGGCGGTTCTCTAGGCCAACAGCCTGTTTATATTTTATAAATGATTGATATAATACCTTATATAAAATGTATTTTTTATATAAGGTATATAAAAATACGTGTTGTCTTTAAGCGCGGGGAATAAAAATACATTGTGCCGGCATCAATAAAATATTATACGCATTTCTGTAACTGTAGATTAAGAAATTTTAAGATGCCTGTGCAGCAAGAGAAAGGATTTTTACTGTGTCTGTAAAAACAAATAAGAGGAGAATATGAGAAAAATTAAAAAAAAATTGTCGTCATTTATTTATAAAAATTGAAATATGTAATTTAAAAATAAAAGCAGCATACAGCAATTGGAGAAAAAGCATAAAACTAATAAAATAGATGCGCGCCTGTCCAAGGATATGCGCTGGAGAGGGAGTGATGCTTTGCCGTGCTGCACACGAAAGAGCTGTTCCAAATTGGAATGCCGCATCTTGATGCGCTTCTGGCGCATGTCCCAGGGATACGGCTTATTTGCAACAGCTTATCTATCCCAGAGAACGTAAGGTCTATAATTATAAGGGGGCATTTACAGACTGGGTATTTATGAGCAGAAAAAGGAGAGACTTTATGAGATTGCAAATGAAAGTACATAATCACCCGGGATATCTATTTGTTTTCTGTGGGTTGGATGGAAGCGGTAAATCTACGCAGATCGCGTTGCTTGAGCAATTTTTCAGCCGAATTAATATGCCTGCCTATATAACCAAGCAGCCAACAGACACGGTACGTAACTCCGCGATATTCCGAACATACATGAATAGTTCCGACCATAGTATGTATGATTACCGTGCCTTGTCCCTGTTGTGTGCCTCTGACCGGATACAACATACCAATCGGGATATAGTGCCGAAAATTTCCCAGGGGAGAGTAGTGATTTCAGATCGGTATTTTTATTCCTGTCTGGCAAATCTACGGGCTAGAGGATACGTAAAAGACCGATGGATTTGTGAGGTATCCAGCTTTATTCCCAAACCGGATGCTGCATTTTTTATGGATGTGGAGGTAGATACTGCTATTTCCCGGGTGCGCAGCCGGGATACAGAAGAAAATAGATTTATTGATATTGAACTGCAGTATCGCCTGCGGGAGCAATATTTGGACATTGCCCATGAAAACGGCGGCATTATCATAGACGGCAGTCAGTCGGTAGAAGAGATCTTTCAAAAAGTTTGTTCCTTTGTTATGCAGAAATTATGCAAAACTGCTGATGGCCGCTGAAATATAAAAAGGAAAAATGTAATGGCATTGAAAACAGCCGCGTATCAAATGATACGCGGCTGTTTCCGTTATTTTTTTAAGCTTCTGCACTCCTGCGGCGTTCTGTACAGTGTTAGAATGTTATTGGATTTTATCCATCCACACAGCAATTAAACGGGATTTTTTTCACCACTATGTGTTACCTGCTCCTTTAAAGCGTGTCGGAGCAGCAGCTTACCAGTGTCTAAAAATAATGCTTTTTGACCTAGGGGCAGAGAGCGATACAGCCGCAGCAGTTCATCCTCTCCATGATCCTTTGTACCTCCCGCCTGAAAATCCAGCAGGTAGTCGGTCGTTACATTAAAATAGGTTGCAAATAATTTCAGTATGGCAAAATCCGGCTCGCGGAAACACCGGATATAGTTTCCAATCGTGGTAGGCGCAAGATTTAAATCGGCTGCCAACTGCTTTTGTGTAATATCGTTATCTTCTAAAAGTTCCCGTAAAATCTCACCGAATTTCATTTCTATCCCTCCATACATACTATAATCCATATTGAATTTTTCATTCTTGAATAATTACAAAACGAATTGACAAACCACGATACGAAATGTATAATACCCATAAAGGGATAATAATGGAGTATTTTGCAGAAATGGGGGGATTTGTGGTGTATTGTAAAAGAATCAGACAGGGGCTGTGGACACTATTATGCGTTATAACCGTGGTATCTTTGATTGCCGTTGGCTGTCTTCAATTTATACGGCTGCCCCCTTACAGGGATATGGCCATAGCTATATTTTGGAATATACCTGCATATGGACGACATGAAAAATTTTATCGTCCCGGCAAATACAGAATTATTTTTAAAAACAACACGGCATTTTGTTTTTGTATTAGAAAATGGAGGGCCTGTTCTCTCGTTCTATATGAAAAGATTACTATCCCGGTCAACTGGTATAGCGGCCCATGCCCTTGTTGTCGGAGATACTCCTAGCATGCACATTTTTGCAAATTGTTCTTTTCAAAGAATCCCTGATATGATACAATAATTTTGAAAAAACGTGTAAAGAAAGGAATAACCAGAGCGATGAAATTGGAGCTGTGTGACATTCAAAAATCCTTCGGTGAAAAGCAGGTGCTGCAGGGCGTCTCTTTTACGGCGCAAAGCGGGCAGGCATTTGGATTGCTTGGCAGGAATGGTCTGAGATACAAACTGAAAAATCTATCATCTATCTCTCTCAGGTAAAAT
>CANRVI010000032.1 GCA_947643245.1 uncultured Clostridia bacterium
ACAGATCAATTATAACAACGCTCCTGTCCGGGTAACATATCTAAACTATGGCGACTTTTTCAAGTGGATGAATAACCGTGACAAAGGAATCCCCGCTTATATCGTGACAGATATGGTAACACAGGAGGTATCTGTAATACGCCTGGAAGAAGGAATGAAATATACACCTTCCGAACCTTTCAATCGAAATGTAGAGCGCCATCTGCGTTTTAAATTTCCTTGTACCATGTTTTCCGATATCAATTTTGAAATAGATGAGGACGGAACGCCTTACTGGGTAGCTTCAGTTATGAAAAAAACCATCGGACTTTTCGGCGGCGCAGATATTACTGGCGCTGTACTAATGAATGCCGTTACAGGCGAATGCAGCTACTATGATATCCAGGATGTTCCTACGTGGGTGGATCGAGTATTCAGCGCTGGGCTGATTATTGACCAGTATGATTATTATGGTGAGTATAAAAATGGATATTGGAACTCCATTTTTGGCCAAAAAGGCTGCACGGTCACAACAGACGGATACAACTATATTGCGCAAAACGATGATGTATGGGTATATACTGGTATTACTTCCGTCGGCGGAGATGAATCCAATACAGGGTTTATTCTGGTGAATCAGCGTACAAAAGAAGCAAAATATTATAGCGTAGCCGGGGCGGAAGAATATTCTGCCATGAGCTCCGCTGAAGGATCTGTTCAACAGTTTAGCTACAACGCCACCTTCCCTCTGCTCCTGAATATTGAAGGACAGCCCACCTATTTTATGGCGCTAAAGGACGACTCCAATTTGGTAAAAATGTATGCAATGGTAAATGTCCAGCAATATCAAATTGTAAGCAATGGTAGCTCTCTTGCTGAGTGTGAACAAAACTATTACGAATTGCTGCGTAAAAACAGCATTATCTCCGATGATACGGAAGCCCCCGATATAGAAAACGAAAAAGAACGCATTTCTGGCATGATTACAGAAATGCGAAGCTCGGTGGTAGAAGGAACCACTTACTATTATATTAAGTTAGATACAAATGCCGATCTATGGTTTAAGCTTTCCGCAGCAGAAAGTGAAGAAATTATTTTGTATAATATACACGATACCATATCCCTGCTCTATAAAAAAGACACAGACACGGCTATTCTTCCAGCAATCATACAAAAATAAAAGGAAAAGAAAGGCTCTGAAAATCCAGGGCCTTTCTTTTTGTCATCGCATTGCATAATTATGTATTTCGCCACGCCGTAATATCAATCCGTCCGCACCCTCGATATCCGACTTCCAAATAACGCCTGTCGGACATATATCATAGCATTGGCCGCATCCCGCACAGAGGCTGTAATTGATAGAAGCCAGCTTTCCCCGAACCTGAATCGCTCCTCGGGGGCAAACTTTCTCGCACGCACCGCAGCCAGTGCAACCCGCGCCGCAATTATATTGTCTGCGGTGTGTTTCTTCATGAGAGGAGCAACCGACCCAATGATAACAATCATATGGAATTAGGTGAATAATACGCTTGGGACAGCTATTTACACAAATCCCGCAGCCAGTACATTTCTGATACTGTACCACAGCTACATCTCCAATTATTTCAATAGCATCAAAAGGACAGCTTTTTACGCAGCTTCCAAGGCCAACACATGCATATCTACAGCTTTTATCTCCACCGCCAAGACGAGCGGCAGCGGCACAATCTTCGGCGCCGCTTTCATATACATACTTTTTCCGGGTAGAAACGCCCCCTCCCGAACACATAACCTGGGCGCGCATACGGATTCCATGGGTTGAATCCGTTCCCATAACCACACCCACTGCCTGGGCCGTCCCGGTACCGCCAGCCAAGCAGACATCCGGCGCAGCAGTTCCCTTTGCAACAGCCATTGCTGCGGAAGGACAGTCCGGATATCCACAAGCGCCGCAATTCTTTCCAGGCAGGCAATCCAATATCTTTTCCCGCAGCACTTCCCTGCGCACAGTATCATCCTCCTGCGCTTTTTCCTGTAAAGCAGCGGTAATCAAACCGATCACTGCAAATATAATTACAGCCAAAAGTATTCCGATGAACATTTATATAATCCCTTCTTCCCTTATCTTGGCTGTTTCTTATTAGAAATGGAGTCCGGCAAAGCCGGAGAACGCCATTACAGCCAAGGCGGCTGCCGTAATCATTATGGGAATGCCTGCAAAAGCGGCAGGCGGCACACAATGAGAAATTCTTTCCCGAATGCTTGCAAATACAAGAGCGGCCAGGGTGTATCCTATTCCCGCACCTAAGAAAAGAAGGAATGCTGCGCCGATATTCAACTTCTGCTCTATCGCCAAGAATACAGCTCCTATTATAATAGCGTTCGTGGTAAGCATCGGGATTTGTGCCCGCAATGTTTCTTCAAACGTGCTATTTTTAACAGCAGCTTCCATCCCCGCTACAACAGCCGTAACCAAAAGAACACCAATAGGAAGTGTTAAAAAAGAAATTTTTAACGGAGAAAGAGCAAAAATATACAGCAAGTAGGTCAATCCGCCCCCTACAAACGATACAGCTGTCACCAGACCGCCCCCTCTTACTGCAGAAGAAGGTTTTTCAGATGAAATAAAAGACTGCTCGATACCCAAAAACCTCGTAAAGACAAAATTGTCTGTGAAAATTGCAGCCAGCAATAACAATACGTATTCCATTACATCCTCCTACATAGTGTCCGGATTTTCTACAGCCTTTTTCTCGCCACGTATTTGTATATACTGAAATATTGCTGCCCACACCGCAATCAGCAGCAACGCACCGGCAGGATGCACCAGGAAAGAAACCGGTGCGGCGGGAAAAATCTGCCATCCCCCATGCCCAAAAGGATTTGCTAACAGGCAACCTGTACCAAACAATTCCCGAATGAAGCCACATCCTAGCATGATCGCGCCAAATTCCACTCCAGTAATCAATCCATCTACTGCAGCCGGGCCAGGCATGTTCAGCGCAGAAAAAGTTTCCAGACGCATAACCATAACGCAGCTAACAGCCAAAACCGGCAAATAAATTCCCAACGCTGTTACCGCAACGGGAAAAATGGCGCGCATAATTAAATATACAATGGAAACAGAAAAGCTGGAAATGAGTAAATAAACAGGCATTCGCAACTTTGCCGGGATCATTTTACGTAAAGCAGATACCAGTACGGCAGACAACGTAAGAGATATCAATAAGGCGCCAGCAATAGCCACGGAACGGGAAATCGTAGTTGTCACTGCAAGGGCTGGACACAAAGCAAGCATTTGCAGCATCGATAACTTATCGCTGCTTTTTAATTTCGTCTTTAGTAACATATATCGCTCCAATAAGCATCACAAATTTTTTATCAACCCCAGCCGGGCCAGCCTCCGCCTCCGGTGGTTTCTTCATCGGGCGCAGTAGTATCGACATCTCCAGTAGTTTCCTCTGGTGGTGTTGTACTTTCTGCTGGCGGCTTTGTTTCAGGTGATGTCGTCACGGGCGGTGGAGTCGTCACAGGAGGCGCATTCGTAACAGCCGGAGGTTCTGAGGGCGCTTGTGTTTCCGCAGTAGTTTCCTCTGCAGTAGTCTCCCCTGGTTCTTCCGTCTCTGTCTCATAAACAGTTGTATCGTTTTCTCCTTGGGCAGAACCATTGTTTGCGTCGCCGGTATTGGCATTTGCCCCGCCAACATTATCGCCTCCAAACGCGGTATCGTCCCCTGGACGTGTAGTCACGGAAGGCACTTTTGTTGTCTCTGTGGCTGAAGTTGTATCTGCTGTATCTTCCTTTTGGAGATCCTCTTCCATTTCAGCAGCAGAAATGGTTTCTACATCCAAATCCTCCGCTATAGTAAGAAAATCCAGTTCCAATTTCAGCACCTGCTCCACACTATCTTTTACAGAATGGCTGGATACGGTTGCCCCAGATATTAAATCAATGCTTATCCCCTCATCCGGCATACCTACAAATTGAGAAAGAAATTTGTTCCCCTCGATTTTGCTGCCAAGTCCTTCCGATTCACTATGAGACAAAATCTTCACCTGAGACACCTTGTTGTCCTCATCGAACGCCACAAGCATCTCAATAGATCCAATATAGCCATCATCTACGACATATACTGCATAGCCCGCGAGCTTTCCTTTATAATAAGCCACATATACGGGAAACCCCTCTACTGTATCATATAACTCCGCCCGGTCGCATCCGGAAAAGAGTTCCAAAACTGCATCTTTACGTATATCCTTTTGTCCCTTCTCTGCCGCAAAAATAGTAAATACATTGGTAAGAGCCAGGACCAGTGCACATGCCGCACATAAGATTACAAAAAAAAGAGAGTTTTTTATATTGAGCACTCCAGCGGCTGCGTTCCTGCTTGGAGCAGGCGCAAACTCATCTGGATCAAACTCTGGAGAGTTGATATCCGCTTCCGTCAACCGTCTCGGCTGTTTGTCTCCCAAATTGCCGCGATCTTTTTCTTTCATGTAACACTCCAACCTTTCAAAGGCTTTTAGGGTCGTAATGCCTTATTTCTTTGTCCCGGCCGTCATTCCAAAACGCACCGGTATAGTAAAACGTTCAATCAGCGGAACAAACAAATTCATAATCAGCACCGCATACGCCGCGCCCTCGGGATACGCGCCAAAATATCGGATAAATACCGTAATCAGCCCGCAGCCAGCGCCGAAAATTAGTCGCCCCCCATTGGTAACCGGTGTGGTCGAATAATCATTTGCCGCAATAAAGGCACAAAATAAAAGGCCGCCTGTAAATATACTAAACAACGCAAAATTTCCATTTTCCCCTTCAATACGCGGGAAAAAGAAAAATAAGGCAGCAGCAGTTCCAAGAAAAGTGACTGGAATATGCCAGGTAATCACCTTGCGAATAAGCAAATAAACCAAACCGATTGCAAGGGCCACAGCAGAAATTTCACCAATAGCGCCGGCATAATCCCCTAGTACATAGTCAAATAAAGAATTGGAAGGAAGAACACGCTCCTTTAGGGAAACAAGCGGCGTTGCGCGGGAAATTATATCTGTTTTGCCTTCTGCAAAACGTGTCATTTCTTCTGGCCAGCACAATGCCAGGAACACTCTTGCAGCTAAAGCGGGATTGACTAAATTTTTACCGATTCCTCCAAAAAGTCCCTTTGCAACAACCACTGCAAAAAAGGCGCCAGCAACAGGAATCCAAAAAGACACCTTGGAAGGTAAACTAAGTCCTAAAATCAGACCTGTTACTACAGCAGACAGATCTGTGATCATCAGCGTGCATTTTGCAATCTTTTGAAAAACCGCCTCAAATAGAACGCTAGATGCAACACTGATCAGCACCACTATAAGCGCACGCAGACCAAAGGTAAAAATACCCCATATAAGTGCAGGTACCAAAGCGATAATCACATCTAACATCAATGCCCTTGTGGTATCTAAACTTTTGATGTGCGGCGCAGGAGATACACAGAGCAGACTTGGCAGTGTATATCCCGTGTTTTTTTCCACAGAGTTATTCTTTTGATTTATTTCATTCATAGCGCCTTATTCCTATCCTTCATGCCTTGCATCGTTTCTGCGCTGTTCCAGCACTGCCAATTTTGCCCGTACAGCAAGCTGCGTTACAGGTACGCCCCCCGGACATATATACGAACATGTTCCGCATTCAATACAATCGGTCGCGCCAAAGGCAGCAGCCTCATCTACTCGTCCAGCCTCTATTGCAGTCGCAATTTTCAAGGGCATCAGCTTCATTGGACATGCACGCACGCAACGGCCGCATCGGATACACACCGGAGGGATTTTGGATTCGTAATCAAAATATTCGCTAAGTATCAAAATGGCTGCGGTTGTTTTGGTTACTGGAGCATCCGCAGCCCACTGGGCTTGTCCCATCATGGGACCACCGCAAACAATTTTTTTCGGCTGTGCGGAAAGACCGCCACAGTATTCAATTAAGTCTGAAATAGGAGTCCCAATCGGTACTAAAAGATTTTTCGGATTTTGAATACAGTCCCCGTCTACAGTGACAATTCGACGAACTAGAGGTATGCCCTTTGCTAGAGCCTCATACACTGCGGCACAAGTTTGTGCATTAAAAACTACGATTCCTGCATCTAAGGGAGTTCTGCCGCCTGGTATCTCTTTTTTGGTAAGGGCATAGACAAGCTGTTTTTCTGATCCTGCCGGATATTTAGATGTGACCTTTTTTATTTCGATCAGTTTTGCATCTTCAATCAATGGCTGCAACGCTGCACGTTCTTCTTTTCGGCTGCCTTCCACCGCAATCCATGCCCGCTGGATTCCTAAGGTAACCATGATTATTTTCAATCCGTGAATGATTGCTGCTGGATTTTCTAATACAAGCCTATGATTGGCACAGGCAAACGGCTCGCTTTCAATGCAATTTACAATCAAAGTGTCTGCTCTGCCCGCTGCGGCCGCAAGTTTTGCATAAGTCGGAAAGGCTGCCGCACCCATTCCAGTAATTCCTGCAGCCCGTACTGCAGCAATGATCTCTTCTGAAGTTGCTTCTGAAAGTTTTTTTCCAAAGGGCTGTACCGTATCATCCAACGTATTCTGACCATCGTTTTCAATTACGATATTGTAAGAAGTACCTCCCCGCGGGGCCGTGACTTCCTCTATTTGGACAATCGTCCCAGACACACTAGCATGAACGGGGCATCCTAATCCCCCTGGAACATCGCCGATCAGTTGTCCCATGCGGACTTGCTCACCGACCTTTACAACAGGTTTGCACATGATACCTACATGCTGGCTTAAAGAAACAGAGACTTTTGCCACAGGCGCAATCTCTTCTATAGGAATATTTTTTGTATATTTATGATCATCGGGCCAGACTCCGCCCTTGAAGGTGTAAGCCAAAATCGTTCACCTCTATTAAGATTAATTTTCTTCCCAGCGTCCAAACACAGTAAAGTTTACGAGCCCCGGTGCAATACCCTGCGGCCACTTGCAGATTACAAGGCGAACCCGCTTTGTCTTTATATGGCGCAGCGGCCGGTAGTCAATAATCAGATCTTCACTGCTTTCTGAACGGTCCAGCACGCAAACCCAGTCGCCCTTTTCATCTTCCGCCTCGATTTTATATCCAAAGGCGCCTGCTAATATCCCTTTTTTAATATCTAGTCCCACATCCCGCCAGATAATTCTTGCGCTGTATATATCAAGCGGCGTATCAGAAAGAGATACCTGTACTGTCAGGGCAGGATTTTTGTCTCCCTCTGCAGGCTGCCACCAAGACAGCATACTATCGTCCACTGCATATATAGGATCTCTTCCCGGCGCATTGGAAGTAGCGGCAGCCTTTTTGTGCTGGGTTACCGGGACAAGTCCCGCGCTGTTTCCGCTATAAGGCTGCGTCTGGATGCCCGGTGCCCATTGCGGGATCTCCGAAGAGCCTGTTGCAATAATGTCTCCGTTTTGGTTAAAACCAATTGGATCATATCCGATGCGGCGTTCATACTCTCCCGCATAGCACATACAGCAGGTATAAAATGCCCATGTCGTACCGCCTGGGCCATCTACAATACAGCCATGTCCAGGGCCCCGCACAAGTCCTGACCGATTTGCCATAAAGGGGCTTGTTTCCATGTATTCCCATGGGCCTAGGGGAGATTTCCCCTTGTATGCTCCCATGGCATAGGTAATCCACTCCGTTCCTGGACCACAGTAGGTAAGGTAGTAGGTGTCACCCCGCTTATACATCCAAGCGCCTTCCGTCCAGCTATAGGAACCGTCTTCGTTCCAGTCTCCCATCCGCTCCCAAGAATGCTCCGATGTATTCATGGAAAACATCACTTCTAAAGGAGAGATCAGCTGTACCGGGTTGTCCGGATCCAATCTAGCACCCCTAATGGCGCCGCCGCATCCGCAATACAGATATAAACTACCGTCGGTATCTGAAAACAACATTGGATCATCTACATAAATATCATGGCCCTCCATATCCAACATTGGGCCAAGCACCTGAAAAGGGCCTAGAGGACTTTCGCTCTCATATAAAACAGACGAGCTTGCCAGAAGATAAAACCTGCCATTGTGTTTCACAACAGTAGGTGCATATCCGCAGTCATACGGCTCCATCTTTTGATGCTTCCAAGTAACGAAATCCTCTGACCAATACACCATACCACAGGATGGATACAAATACCATTTTCCATTTTCATACAGTACGGTAGGATCGGCAGTCTCACGATAGTCCATGCGGGTTTTGCCTTCTATATAACAATTCCTGCCAATTGGATAATCCGGCAATGGAATCGGATTACAATAGGTTTTTTTAATATCCATGATTTTGCAGCACCTTTCTGTAATACCATGATTTATGATTGCATAAAGTGCAATCTACAACGAAAGCTGCGGCAGCAGCCACGCCACTGCAAAGCAGCTACTATATTCATAGAGATAAAATAATTGTACCATAAATCCTCTCGTTTGTAAATGATAAATTTCCCTCTGCTGTGCAGAAAAGGGAGCGGTACCGCTCCCCTTCTACAATAACACTTGATCCATAATGCTTTACTTGGATTCAATAATTGTTAAATTATCTGGAACCACATTTGCCTGCTCATAAACAATCTCACTAATCTGTGCTACTTCATTTTCCATAAGGCCCTGCGTTTTTACAATTACCTGGGCAGTTTCTCCGCTTACAACCGCCACACATTCTTCAAAGCCCTTAGCTTTAATAAGGCTTTCAATATTTGCTTCACACTCAATGTCTTTTGCAATTTTCTGAATTTCGTTGATTGCCTCTTCCTTCATTGCGTCTACTGCCGTATCGCTTTCAGCAACCGCGTTCAGCACTTCCATTGCCTCATCTCTTGCTTGGCGTCTCTCCAGACTCATCTGTGCAAACTTGTCTTCCGCATTTGCGTTATCATTAGATGCGCCTTTGGAATCTCCATTTGCAAGTGCGCCGGCCACATCGGACAGATCCACTGCAGGATCCACTTTTTTCTTATCCTTAGCAGCATCTGTAGGCAGTAATAGAAAATTGAGCAGTACTGCCACCCCAATGATCACCACCGCACCAGCGGAAATAACCGCCTTTCGATTTAGCTTTTTGATCATTTCTAATGTCTTTTCACCTAATTCTTTCAGTTTCATATACTGACCTCCGATTTAAATTCATATTATACATATTCAGTCTGTATGCACTCTATTCCTACCCAGCGACTGTAATTCTACCAGAAGAAATTCCAAGAGAAGCGCTGATCAGTTCTGTCACCTTTTTCTGTATCTGCACATTATCGCCGTCAGTGCATACAATAGCTACACCGCGAATTTGTGGATATATCTCATTTATCAGTACTGTTTTCTCACCTCCGTCCTCCTGCACTATCAGATAGTCCCCCGTCCTTCCGTCAGCAGATACAGATGTATTTTGTGCGTATACAAACTCGCTGCTCCCATCCATGGTAAGCAGTACCGCAGCGTCTTCTATCCCCTCTATGCGCAGGATGAGAGCCTTGATTTTCTCCTCCAAAATTGTGCTGTAGTAGGAGGGATCGCTCGATTTAGGTTCTAATGACGCTTTCTCTTTTCCCTCTCCGCCGGGAAGAAAGCGCGGAAGCAAAATGAGCGCGACTCCCAGTATTGCCGCCCCAATCAACCACCATTTCTTCGCAAGCTCCATCAGCTTCATGTTAACCTCCTTTATTCATTCTGCACCATTACCGTGCAGGAAAACAGCTTGGATAAAGTATCCGAGGCTTTCTTCGCATCTATTTTTATACTAGCTGGCAGTGTAACACATACCTTTTCTGCCGCAAAGGACTCCGAATTATCTTCCGGATATACAGTAACGGATATATCCCCAATTTCCAATGAGTAGAGTTCTGACATGGTCAAGGCAATGTTATAGGCCAAATACTGCGCGCTTTGCGCCTGATAATCTTCGGGGGATTGCTGTTCATCCATATTCCACTGGGTTTCAAGGCTATCCATCCATTCGTCAATCCCACCGGTTAAGGGAGACAATGCAATCAACGCCACGATCAAGGCGCCGGCAAAACCCACAAATTTACCCACGCCCTCCTCCTCCGGCGCCGCTGCACAGAGCACCGCAACAAAAATAGACGCAGCTACAACAGATAAGAGATAATTTGCCATTTACACACTCCATTACTTTATCCATATGCCAGGGATGTCCTGCAGAACAGTGATAATGCGAATATATACATCACCGCTGCCGCTATGGTTATGGCTAGCAGCAAAGTACACAAACTTCCTGTTTCTCGAAACAGCGCTTGCTCTCTTTCACAGCCAAGCACGCCCGCCACAGCGCCAGTCATCCCAAGAGCCACCCTGTTTACCAGCATGCCCGCAAGAGGGGCAAGCAAAACAATTACAATTACAACGATTCCTGTAACACCCGCCATCTGCTTGATAACTCCAAGGCTGCCGGAAACCATGGAAAAAGAGTCTGCCACCGTTCCGCCGATAATAGGAAGATAGCTTCCAAGCGCAAATTTGACTGTCTTAGCGGCAAAGGTATCTGCGGCGCTGGCTATTCCGCTCTGCATCGATAAAACGAAAGTCATAAGCGTCATCATCAGCACCAGTGCGCCGGTTACAATTCCCCGCAGCGCTCCCGCCATAAAAGCTACGCCTCGGTTTCCGGATACGGCAGATGTAATAGATAAAAGGAAACATACGCTTACGCAAGGAGCAAGCACATTTGCATATAAAGTCTGAACAAATGTAATCATTAGATTAATGCCCGTTCCAGAAACAGCCGCTCCGGTTACGTTGCCGCTTGTAAGATAAACTGCTTCCATTACCGGGACCATCATCAGCATGGTACTGCTGAGCATATCCAACATGGACTGCACTAATGCAAAAACAGACTTTTGTACCTCATATAAGGTCAGCGCCATACACAAGAGACAACACAAAGAAAACACCGTCTCAAGGGACCCGTTTTTTACAGTTTTGGAAAGCATCCGAAATACGGAAGATAAAATGACCATTCCCATCAGGACAGAGAGCGTTTTAAATCCAGGCAAAAGCGCATCACCAAAGGCGTTTTTGATAAGTGACAAAAAATAGGATACATTATATTTTTCCACCGCGCCCCGTGCGTCCGCTGCTTCTCCAACCTGCTGTCGGATTTCCGGGGGCAGCTTGTCAATATATGCTTCATAGGCGCCATCTGCCGCTTCTTCCGGTCTCTCATCAAAGCGAAACTGATACGGCATGTCCTTTGCTGCACCGGATATTGTAAATATAAAAAGCAAAATCGGTAAAAGCAATAATACAAAAATTTGTTTTTTTCTTTTCATACATCCTGTTCCTGTCCTGTTTTACAAAAGCTCTGCCGCAATCTCCAGCAGTCTTGAAATTAAAGGCAAACTCAAAAGAATCAGTTCCCCTTTGCCTGCAAGCACCGCTGCTGAAGCCAGCATTCCTTCCCCTGCGCTTTTACATAGTTCTGCCGTAAAGGCAGTGATATATGCAATTCCAAGCGCTTTCAGCAGAATCATTGCATAACCGGAAAAAGCAGTTTTCTCTGCAGCGTCTGTAATTGTTTGTACCGCTGCAAGTGCACGGCCCTCCAAAATATATAAAGCAACGGCAACTACTGCGGTCACCGCGCAAAGCAGTGCAAAAACCGTATTTTTCTCCCGTAAAAGCAGCGCTGCGCATAGTCCCAACACGCAGATCCCGCTCAGCCGCAATATATCCGCCATTACAATCCAAACACGGTCTGTACCGTTTCAAACAAGGTAC
>CANRVI010000033.1 GCA_947643245.1 uncultured Clostridia bacterium
ACAGCCTGAAGCGACAGGCAATATTCGTACAAGTCTGATGCTCGGTTTGGTATTTATCGAAACCGCTATCATCTATGCCCTAATCATTGCCATTCTGATTATATTCGTTCTGTAAGGAGGCTATAAGATGAGAGTCCCATTAAACATTGACTGGCAGCAGATATTGCTCCATTTGTTCAATTTTTTGTTCCTTGCCGGTGGATTGTATCTCTTGCTCTATAAACCTGTAAAGCATTTTATGGAAAAACGTGAGGCATATTATAAGAATATGGACAACGCTGCAAAAGAAAAAATAGCGGCTGCAGAAAGTTTGAAAAAACAATACGCATCCCATCTAGCAGATGCCCAGTCTGAAATCGAAGAGATGAAAAAAGCAGCGTTCGAGGATGCCGAGCAAACAGCACAATCATACCTTACAGAAGCCAGGGAACAAAAGCACAAAATGATTGACGAAGCAAAAAAGGCGGCGCAGTCTGAAAAAGAAAAAATAATGCAGGAGGCAAACGCAGAAATTGAGGAACTGGTGTCGGCCGCAATCGATAAAATGCTTGCTTCTACCGATGAAAATGCTTTAGATAAATTCCTTAACTGCGCAGAAAAGGAGGGGTAACCCATGGCAAACCAAGAGACCTCCAAAAGCGGGATAGAAGCACATCTTTACAGTTTTGAAGCCCCCACAGATCATCAGAAACAGCGACTGCAGATTTTTCTGGAAAATGAATACCACAAAAAAGTGGATATCGCCTGGAAGAAGGATACGTCTGTAAAAAATGGCTTTCGTATAGAACTTGGCGCATACAGCACCGGTCATAAATGGAGCCCTGAGAAAATCTACGACTGGAGCGCGGCAGGAAAAGGACGGCAGTTAAAAGAACGGATTACACAAGCAATAAAGGGCAGCACAGACGTCATACCGCTAATAAAACAGACGCTTGCAGATTTTGAACCCGTAGCGCAGGCAGAAGAAGTTGGCACGGTATTGACCGTAGGCGACGGTATTGCAACAGTAAACGGACTTGAGCACGCCGAATATGGTGAGGTAGTAGTATTCGCATACGGTATAAAAGGTATGATCCTTGAACTCCGGGAAACAGAGGTAGGATGCATTATATTTGGCGAAAGCACTGAAATCGTAGAGGGCAGTATCGTGCGCCGTACAAAAAAGGTCGCTGGGATGCCTGTGGCCGAGGACTTTTTAGGGCGTGTTGTCGATGCACTTGGAAATCCGGTGGATGGAAAAGGCGTAATCAAAGAAGTCGACTACTATCCAATTGAAAATCCAGCTCCGGGTATTGTCGAACGCCAGCCGGTAAACGAACCGATGGAAACTGGCCTGCTTGCTATCGACTCCATGTTTCCAATCGGACGTGGACAGCGCGAACTAATTATCGGCGACCGGCAAACTGGAAAAACTGCAATTGCACTGGATACGATCCTCAATCAAAAAGGGAAAGAAACGATTTGTATTTATGTTGCAATTGGCCAGAAAGCTTCTTCCGTCGCGCAGCTTGTGCAAACGCTGCAATGCCATGGTGCGCTGAACTATACAATTATTATCAATGCTGCGGCAAGCGATTCCGCTACGCTGCAGTATATTGCACCGTATGCCGGCTGTGCGATGGGCGAATATTTCATGAGTATGGGCAAAGATGTGCTGATTGTTTACGATGACCTTTCCAAGCATGCCATCGCATATCGTACCTTAAGCCTGCTTCTGGAGCGTTCACCAGGCCGCGAGGCCTATCCTGGCGATGTTTTCTATCTGCATTCCCGGCTGCTGGAACGCTCGGCGCATCTCTCAAGCCCTTTAGGCGGCGGCAGCATGACGGCGCTTCCAATTGTGGAAACACAGGCAGGCGATGTCTCCGCATATATTCCAACAAATATCATTTCCATTACCGACGGACAGATTTTTCTGGAAAGCGATCTGTTTCACGCCGGACAGCGCCCAGCTGTAAACGTCGGCCTGTCCGTATCCCGCGTGGGGGGTGCGGCGCAAACAAAGGCAATGAAAAAGGCTGCTGGATCCATCCGCCTGGATCTTGCGCAGTATCGGGAGATGGAAGTGTTTATGCAGTTTTCCAGCGATCTTGACGATGCCACAAAACGGCAGTTAAAATATGGTCAAGGATTGATGCATCTTCTTCGCCAAGAGCAGTATCATCCGTATCGCCAGCACGAGCAGATAATTTTACTAATAGTGGCTGTGGGGCACGTTTTCATAGACATTCCTGTCGATGAAATATCAAGATACAGCCACGCACTGCTTACCGCTGCCAAAGTCGATCTCGCGCAGCTTTGTGCTAAAATCGATTGCGGGGGGCAATTCTCCGACGAAGACAGGCAGATCATTCTGGACTATGCACGGCAATTCATAGATCAGATGGAAAAAGCAGAATAAGGCGGTGCAAAAATGGCAAATACGAAAGAAATTAAAAGCCGTATAAAAAGTGTCCGGGATACACAAAAGATTACGAATGCCATGTATCTGATCGCATCTACAAAAATGCGTAAGGCTAAAGCTGAGCTTGATGGAACAAGACCATATTTTGATGCGATAAAAAGCGAGATTAAACGAATATTTCGTACTGTAAAAGATGTTAAAAGCCGTTATTGCCTGCACTGAATGGTACTTATGCCTGCCTCATTATTACCGCAGACAAGGGACTTGCGGGCAGGTACAATCAAAATGTAATAAAGGAAGCCGAACGTATGCTTGCAAAGCATGCAGACACAAAGCTGTTTGTTGTCGGTGAATACGGCAGGCAGTATTTTGCACATCACCACATTCCCGTGGAACGCAGCTTTTTGTATACAGCGCAAAATCCAACAATGCACCGTGCGCGGGAAATCAGCGAGATTTTACTTGCTTTGTTTGACTGTCAAAAGGTTGAAAAAATATATGTCATTTACACCGATATAAAAAACAGCATGTATGAGGAAGCAAAAGCTGAGCGGCTGCTGCCGTTCCACAGAAAAATTTTCGCATCCAATCAAACAGAAAAAACAGTAAAAAATCCGTTCGAGTTCACCCCTTCTGTGGGAGAAGTACTTGACAATATTATACCAAGCTATGTTGCGGGTTACATTTACAGCGCGCTTGTAGACAGCTTTTGCAGCGAGCAGAATGCGAGAATGTTGGCAATGCACTCCGCCAATCAAAATGCGGAAAAAATTCTTGCTACACTTTCGGTACAGTATAACCGTTTAAGACAAACCGCTATCACGCAAGAGATCACGGAGATTTCTTCCGGTGCAAAGGCACAGAAAAGAAAATTTGAAAAAAGGCAGAACGAGGAGGTGTATGTGTGGTGAGTGCCGGAAAAATCGTACAAATATCCGGTCCGGTCATCGACTGCAAATTCAATGCCGGAGAGCTTCCCAAAATAAAAGAGGCGCTTTCCGTTACAGTAAAAGGGCAAAAACGTATCATGGAAGTCGCGCAGCATATAGGAAAAGACAAAGTACGTTGCATTCTGCTGGATGCCAGTGAAAATATGGCGCGCGGAATGGAAGTCACCACAATCGGCAGCGGCATACGCGTCCCTGTGGGAGAACATACCCTTGGAAGGATGTTCAATGTTCTAGGCCAGCCGATAGACGGCAACGATGCTGTTCCTGCAGATGCTGTGCAGTGGGAAATTCATAGAAAAGCGCCTGGATTTGATGAATTGCAGCCGGCCGCCCAAATTTTAGAAACCGGTATTAAAGTCATTGACCTATTAGAGCCGTATCCAAAGGGCGGAAAAATTGGCCTCTTTGGCGGCGCCGGCGTCGGCAAGACTGTGCTGATTCAGGAACTCATCCACAATGTCGCCATGGAACACGGCGGCTATTCCGTATTCACTGGTGTGGGTGAGCGCAGCCGCGAGGGAAACGATTTGTGGAATGAAATGCGCGAGAGTGGCGTGTCGGACAAAACGGCGCTTGTTTTCGGACAGATGAATGAGTCTCCGGGAGTACGTATGCGCGTAGTACTGTCTGGGCTTACTATGGCAGAGTACTTTCGCGATGTACAGCACAAGGACGTATTGCTGTTTATCGACAATATATTCCGTTTTGTGCAGGCTGGCAGCGAGGTTTCCACACTTCTTGGCAGAATGCCGTCGGCTGTAGGATATCAGCCGACTCTAGCAGAAGAAATGGGCGCGCTGCAGGAACGTATCACCTCTACGCGCAGCGGTTCGGTTACATCTGTACAGGCAGTTTATGTACCGGCGGACGACCTGACCGATCCGGCGCCTGCAACTACCTTTACGCATCTCGACTCCACTACGGTATTAAGCCGAAAAATCGCCGAACAGGCCATTTATCCGGCAGTGGATCCGCTGGAGTCGACCTCGCGGATTCTGGAAGCACATATTGTTGGAAAAGAGCACTACGAAACTGCACGAAAAGTGCAGGAAATATTACAGAAATATAACGACTTGCAGGATATTATTGCGATTTTAGGTATGGATGAACTAAGCGAAGGGGACAAACAAATCGTTACTCGCGCAAGAAAAATACAACGATTTCTTTCCCAGCCTATGCATGTCGCGGAAAAGTTCACTGGTTCGCCAGGCGTCTATGTACCATTATTTGAAACAATCCGTGGTTTCCAGGCAATCATAAATGGTGAAATGGACAAATATCCGGAATCGGCATTTTACAACGTGGGCACAATAGATGATGTTGTCCGAAAAGCCGCCCAGATTGCAAACGAGGGATACCATGAACAGCTTTAAAGTACACATACTAGCAGCAGCCAATACTTTTTACGATGGAGAGTGCGAGTCGCTAATCGTACCGACGTCCCAGGGGCAATACGGGATTATGGCTGGACACAGCAATACAATCAGCGCCGTAGTTCCAGGAATGATGTCCTACAGGATTCCGGGGGAACCGGATCAGATAGCAGCCGTATCATCGGGACTAGTAAAAATCGAAAACAACGAAGTGCTCGTTCTTGTGGATTCCGCAGAACGCCCGGAGGAGATTGACGCAAACCGTGCAAGGCATGCAGCCGACGCCGCAAAGGAGGCGCTGCTGCAAAAGCAGGGCCTCCATGAATATCATGCAGCGCAGACAACACTAGCACGCGCGATTGCAAGATTACATGTAAAAGGTAGTTCTGAGCAGCTGCTTCCCTGATAAAAATTCCTGTCATAAAAAAAGAAGGGATGATTCCCTTCTTTTTTGCTATTCTTCAACAAGCTCCAAATAACTGCTGATACAGTATAAAACTGGCCCGTTATATTCCACTCTCGACCATCCCTCGTTTGCAATACCTGTCCGCACCGCAACCTGACCATGCTGCAGCTGTACCATCACCTGAGACGGCTCTAAAACACTTGGGCGATCTCGCAAATTTGTTGCCTCCTTGGCAGTCACTTTTTCACTTACCGGTGCAAACTTGGTCTTAAATAAATCTGTTTCAGTGGCAGGCGGCACATAGCTAAGATCCGTTGTTAGATAACTGCTTACGCAGTACAGGGTTTGTCCGTTATAAACCACTCGGGACCAGCCATTTCCCCCCATACCGGTTCTTTGGGCCACTTCCCCATTTATAAGACAATACACTACATTTCCGTCGCCGTTCTGATCCATGCTGCTGCGCAGATTCACCTCATTTTTTGCCGTCACCTGCTCATTTACATCCCGAAACTGCACGCCCGAATTTGCATCGGTTATCTGCGGCGCGCCAGTGCTTTCCTCCTCGGTGGTAGATACAGGTTTATCGGGAACTGTGGTCGCTGGCGGTTCCGTCCGTGTATGCTGTTCTGTTTTCAAGTCGGAAGTTTGCTCTAGGCCCTCCTTTTCTTTACGAGAATATACAGTCATAAATATCGTAAAAAGGAGCAGGCCCAATATTAGCACGCATGCGGGAATCAAAATTAAAACGATCTGCTTTTTGTTTTTCTCCATTAGATACTCCACAATATTACTGCGTTTTTTTAATATTAACATATTTCGCTAAAAAAAGCAACATTTGTCATACTAAAGGCCTGGTTTTTCAATCGGGTACTTGTTTTTTCCAGCACTTCATGCTATAGTAATGTTATACAATAACATACTTAATAAGGAGAGCGCCATGCTGGAAAAAATTATCGACACTGTCTCCGACTTTGCTTTAAACGCTGGGGTAAAGCTGCTAATTTCACTGATCATTTTAATTGTGGGATTCAAACTGATAAAGCTTATTACGAAAAAAATTAAAAACCCCAAAAATGCGAAACATACTGATCCGTCTGTGAAAAGCTTTTTCGTCAGCTTTGTAAATATTGCCTTAAAAATTGTGCTGATTATTACAGTAGCGGCTTATCTAGGCGTACCTATGGCTTCTATGATCACCGTACTAGGAAGCGCCGGTGTTGCCGTCGGTCTAGCGCTCCAGGGCGGGCTTTCCAATATTGCTGGCGGGATCATGATCTTGCTCTTCCGCCCCTTTTCCGTAGGCGACTATATTGACTGCGGTTCCAGCAGCGGTACGGTAAACTCCATCGGAATGTTTCACACCATCCTGGTTACCGCAGACGGTGTACGAATCATTATGCCAAACAGTGTCCTCACTAGCAGCACTGTAGTCAATTATTCCATAGAAAAGATCCGCCGGTTGGATCTAGAATTTCGTGCCGCTTATGGGGCTAATGCAGATACTGTCAAATCCCTGTTGCTGGATGCGGCTGCATCCAGTGCGTTGATAATGAAGGACCCTACTCCTAAAGCGGATATGCTGGAAAGCAATATCGTCTATACAAAATACAGATTGCGTGTCTGGTGTGACAGAGACGACTACTTTGATATTCAACCCTACCTTATAGAGTCGGTAAAATCTCGCTTTGACGAAGCAGGCGTAAGTGTAGTATCCAAATAAAAGAATCCCCGGTGATCCGGGGATTCTTTTATTTTATTCGCAGTCCTTTGGGATAATGATTTTTTACATATCCATCTACGATTTTTCCTCCACCGCAGGGAACCCCGTCAATATGTACAGCGCACCAACCATTGCCAGCTCTATCGTCCCACATAAATCCCTCTCCCCGTAAATACGCACTGCACTGGGGAGAATCCGCCGACAAGTCTACTTTGCGTAAAAAATTGCCGCCGTAAGCGCTGAACAGATGATGGTGCGGTATCAGCCTTCCCTTCGACACACTGCCAATCGGCACGCCGCAGCAAAACGTCCCCGGTGGACATTCATCCATTTCATCAGAAAGCCAAATCACGTCATCCCGCAGTCCCGCAAGATGCGGCGGTATATATCCAAGTGTGTCTGACAAAAACACCTGCACAGCCTTTTCTTCCTCTTTAGTGAGTGACCGCAATGCATCCTGAAACTGTGTATGGCCTCGCAGCCCTTCGCCTTTTTGCATCAAACACATAAACTGTCCTTCTCCAGAAGCCAAATGGGGATAAAATCGCCTTGCCGCCGATAAGTCTCGTTCTTCTCCAGATATACCGTCCGCAGTCACAGCAGCTACATCCGCCGATACAGGCAGGAGCGAAAAATCCGGATGCGTTTCCAAAAACCAACGGATTACCTGCTCATTTTCTTCCAGGGAAAAAGTACAGGTAGAATAAAGCAAATACCCGCCGCCTGCAACTACCTCCGCCGCATTTTCCAAAATCTTCTTCTGCCGGCAGGCGCACATTGCCACGGTATCCTCGCTCCATTCTTCTACTGCCTCAGGATATTTCCGAAACATCCCTTCCCCGCTACAAGGGGCGTCTACCAGGACAAAATCAAAAAAGGAAGGGTAATACGCCAAAATCTTTTCTGAATCCAATGATGTAACGACTGCGTTTTGCACACCCATACGTTCAATATTCTGTCGCAGAATTCTGCAGCGATCTCTGGAAATCTCATTTGCTACAAGCAATCCCGTTCCATGAAGCGCCCCTGCAAGCTGGGTACATTTGCCGCCGGGAGCCGCGCATAAATCTAAAATTCGCAACGGCAGCAACAGTACTGATAGCAGAGGGATCCTGCACATAAAAAGCTCCCGCATGATGCAGAGGATGCCGCCCTATAGAATCAGAATAGAAGATATAGCCGCCGCCTGAAAAAGGCAGCGGCTCTGTTTCTACATCGTCAGGCGCAGAAAATGCAGCACATTTCAAAGGATTTCCCCGCAGGGCACGCACAGGAGCGTTTTCCATCTCCCGGAGAAAAGCCGGGTAGTCTTCTCCTAAAAGTTTCTGCATACGGGATAAAAATGCTTCGGGTATTTCTCGCATGCACACAGCCCCCCTTAGTCCATAAAATCAAATTCAATATCGAAGATACGCACCGTATCCCCCTCTTCGCAGCCCGCTTCTCTCAGACGTTCGATAATGCCTGCATTATTCAAAGAACGCTGAAAATACATGAGGGATTCCCGGTCGTCAAAATATACCCGCCCGCAAAGGCGTTCCAACCATTTTCCTTCACAGACATATGCGCCGTCCGCATCTCGGCGGATCACCGTATCTTGCGGATCCTCCTCCACTGTCTCTTCCATTGGAACTGCGTCCGGTTCATATACCGTAATAGGCGGCAGAGCGGAAAGCGTTTGTTCGATCAGTAGCAGCAGCTGACGAATCCCCTCTCCTGTGGCTGTGGAGATAAATACCAACGGATATCCCATAGCCTCTGTTAAGGTTCGCAGCGCAGCAATTTCCGGTGTGTCTGTTCCGTCCGAAAGCAGGTCGCATTTGTTTGCTGCAACAATCCGCGGACGACTGGCCAGCTCGTCGGAAAACTCCTCCAACTCCCCGGAAATGGTGTTAAAATCGTCTGCTGGAAGTCTGCCTTCCAGCCCCGAAACGTCCACGACTTGAAGCAACAAACGACAACGCTCAATATGACGAAGGAAATCATGACCAAGTCCCGCGCCCTGAGCAGCGCCTTCGATCAAACCGGGAATATCCGCCATCACAAAACCACGTTCTTCTCCCAAATCCACCACGCCAAGACTAGGTTCCAGCGTGGTAAAATGATATTCGGCAATTTTGGGTCTTGCAGCTGAAACAGTCGCCAACAACGAGCTTTTTCCCGCCGACGGCAAACCCACAAGGCCCACGTCAGCAATCATCTTCAGTTCCAAAAGCAAGGTCTGTTCTTCACCCGCCAGTCCATCCTTTGCAAAACGCGGAACCTGTCTGGTAGCGGTGGCAAAATGCTTGTTCCCCCAGCCGCCTCGACCGCCTCGGCATGCTACATAATCGGTGCCGTCTGACATGTCGTGCAGGAGCCTGCCACTCTTTGCGTCTCGAATAATCGTACCTCTTGGTACCAGAATCACCGTATCTGTGCCGTTTTTTCCATGGCGTTTGCCACCCTCGCCATTGCCGCCATGTTCCGCTGCAAATTTCCTTTTATACCGAAAGGCGAGAAGTGTATTGGCGCCCTCATCTATTTGAAAGATAATATTTCCGCCATTGCCGCCGTCTCCCCCATCAGGGCCGCCGTTAGCCACATATTTTTCCCGTCGGAAAGATACGACACCGTTGCCGCCATTGCCGGCCCGCACATAAATCTCTATTTTATCTATAAACATGTATCTCTCCCAATTCAGCAGGAACTGTCTCTCTGGCGCAGCTCCTTATAATTTTCCATAGCATGTACAATGATCCGCTTTGCATCCTCCGCGTCCAAAAGTTCATCCACTACCGTTTCTTTTTGTTCCAGCTGTTTATACACAGTAAAGAAGTGACATATTTCGTCAAAGACATGCCCCGGCAGTTCAAACACCGATTTATACCCATTATAAATCGGATCCGCAAAAGGAATGGCGAGAATTTTCTCATCCGGATATCCTGCGTCTGTCATACGAATCACACCTATAGGATACACCTGTACAAGGGTCATTGGGCGGATAGATTCGGAACAAAGCACCATGGTATCCAAGGGGTCAAAATCGTCTGCATAGGTTAGGGGAATAAACCCATAATTCGCAGGATAATGGGTTGCCGTATATAAAATTCTGTCCAGGCGAAGCAACCCTGTATGTTTGTCCAGTTCATATTTGTTTTTAGAGCCCTTGGATATCTCGATCACGGCGGAAAAGCTGTCCGGGGTAACCATGGCCGGATTGATATCATGCCATATATTCATAAATCGAATCTCCTTTTTGCAGGTGTGTAAGCTTATTTTGTCTCCAACATATCCCGCGCAACCTTTGCAAGGATTTCACATCCCCGTACAATATCTTCATCAGAAGGAGTGGAATAATTCAGGCGTACCGCATTGATGGTGCTTTCCGTATCACATAAAAACGTATTGCCTGGCACCACTGCAACTCCCTTGTCCAGGGCGGCGCGTACATAGGTCATCATATCGATGGAATCGGGCAGCGTCATCCATATAAACAGTCCTCCCTGGGGGCGACTGTAGGTAACAGAGTTTGGCATGTGCCGGTCCAGCGTGTCCAGCATTAGCGCACATTTTTCTCGATACAATTTTTTGATTCCGGAAATATGCGCGTCCAAATCCCGCTCCGTCATATACCGATAGGTAAGCATTTGGAAAAAAATGTTGCTATGTACATCTTCGCTTTGCTTTGCAACGACCATTTTCTGCACCACAGGCTCTGGCCCGCAAAGATATCCCAACCGGATTCCGGCAGAAAGAATCTTGGAGAAGGATGAAGAATATAAGACGATTCCATCTGTATCCATGCTTTTTAAAGTAGGCAGGTCTTCTCCTTCAAAACGAAGTTCCCCATAAGGGTTGTCTTCCAATATCATAATGCCGCGGCTGCGGCAAATCTCATAGACTGCCTTTCTTTTTTCCAGTCCCATAGTCGTTCCGCCAGGATTCTGGAATGTGGGAATCAGATACACCAGCTTCGCCTTAGGGGTGCACTCCAGCAGCGCTTCCAGCTTCTTGGGATCAATTCCGTCCTCTTCAATAGGTAATCCCACCGTTTTTGCACCGCAGGAACGGAATGCATTTAACGCGCCGATAAAGGAAGGGTCCTCACAAATTACCACATCTCCTTCGTTGCACAAAGCTTTACAGGCAAGTTCAATACCTTGCTGGCCGCCGGAAGTGATGATCGTCATATCCCCCTCTCTCCCAATGGAGAATTTCTCTCGCATACGGGTTTCCACCGCGCAACGCAGCGGCGGATATCCTTCTGTTACACTATACTGGAGAGCCTCCACAGGGGCATTCGCAAAAATATCTGCCGATATCTGCGCCATATCGGAAACAGGAAAAGAAAGGGGGGAGGGATTGCCAGCAGCAAAGCTGATGATGCTCGGATCCGACAGACTTTTA
>CANRVI010000034.1 GCA_947643245.1 uncultured Clostridia bacterium
CTATGGGATGTGTTACCGACCGGACCCGTCATGAGATTCACTCTCTGGAGGGAGGGCTTTTGTGGGATCCGGATAAATGCATCCATTGCAATAAATGTTTAGGCGCCTGCAACCATTATGCAAATCATTTTGGAGAGGACGGCGCTTATCACGTAAACTACCATAATTGCACCCTGTGCCAGCACTGTGTAAAAGTCTGCCCTACCGATGCCATCACACTAGACTCTCATGACTATACAGATTTTCAAACTGGTATGGCATTATGCACCAAAGCGGTTTGCGACACCTTTGCGCCGCGAAATATTTTTTACATAAATGTGCTTACACAAATTACCGCCTTGTGCGATTGTTGGGGTATGACTACACCTGCGCTGGTTCCTGATATTGGAATTATGTCCGGGTGGGATATGGTTTCTTTGGAACAGGCATCTGTAGACGCTGTCAAAATGGAAAATCTGATTCCGCAGGGGATTCCCGATGGAATGGAGCTGAGAGAGGACGGGCATTTGTTCTACCGACTCCATGGAAAAGATCCCTATATTCAGATAGAAAAACTGGAAGAAGCGGGACTTGGTACAAAAGAATACACGTTGACTTTGATAAAATAAAGAAAATTTCACCTAGAGGCGCATATGACGAGCAAACTGGAAATACTATATACAGAGCGGATCAATACGATTTTTTTTGATTTGGATGCAACCCTGGTTCCCTATGTGCAGGCGGAGCTGACCGAGGCCTATTTCGGCGATCTGCATAAATTTGCAGCAAAGCAGTTTGGCAGCAGCCAGGCAGAGCGGTTCGATGAGGCTGCTATGAAGGGCTTTCATGCCATGAAACAAAACGATGGGAGCCTGTCCAATATCCAGCGGTTTCGTCAAGTGTTTTATCAGGTGTGGCCGGATTGTCCAGCAGATATAGAAGCCTTTTATGAGTCGTTTTACAATGGCCCGTTTGAAGATGTGCGGCGGGTGGTTCACTACCGGGGCAGTGAAAAGAAACTGCTGCAAAGCTTGCGTGAGAAGGGATACAAGCTTGTTTGCGCTACCAATCCGGTATTTCCTCTTTCTGCTAATCGCAGACGCATGTCCTGGGCGGGAATTGAGCCGGCGGATTTTGACTATGTAACCAATTATGATAACTGCCGGTACTGCAAGCCTTCTCCCGATTATTTTCGTGAGGCAGCGGCGGCAGTAGCGGCACAGCCGGAACTTTGTCTCATGATTGGAAACGACACAATGGACGATCTTGGAGCGATAGATGCCGGCCTGCAGGTAATTCTCATTACAGACTATCTTCATGTAAGAGGAGACCGGCCCACGGAGCAGGCGGATACTATGGACTTTGCAGCTTTTTTGCAGTTTGCTGATATGCTGCCAAGGGTAAAACAATAAAATCAAAAAATTAAAAAAGGTCCTCCGGGGCCTTTTTTCTTTTTCTAAAAGGCGTATCGAAAAGAGGTTAGACGGGGATGTATAATACTGTATTCTAAAAGGACGGAATCAATAGTTGGGGGAAATTATGGCAGAAATGCAGCAAGATAATCAAGGGCTGTATCTGTTCCATGAGGGAACAAATTACAGAGCTTTTGAATATATGGGAGCGCATCGTACCGACGACGGATATGTTTTCCGTCTTTGGGCGCCGGGGGCTGAAGCAGTTTTTATTGTAGGGCTGTTTAATGATTGGAGCGAGCGGGATCCAATGGTGCGCATCGATCCGGCAGGCGTTTGGGAAGGACATATTTCCAGCCAGCGTTTTAGCGAGGGATACGGGTATAAATATAAACTTCACACAAAAAAAGGAGAACTGTATAAAGCAGATCCGTATGCGTTTTATGCGGAACTTCAGCCAAATACCGCTTCTCGTTTTTGGAGCCTTTCCGGTTTTTCCTGGAAGGATCATGCCTGGATGGAGTCCCGTCGTAAAAAGTATACAAGGGAGGCCTGCAAAAAACAGCCCATAAACATTTATGAGCTGCACGCAGCTTCCTGGATGCGCTGCGCCGATGGTACTTTTTTGTCCTATCGTCAGCTTGCTCAGGAATTAGCTCCTTATGTACTGCAAATGGGCTACACCCATGTGGAACTGATGCCAATTATGGAATATCCCTTTGACGGATCCTGGGGGTATCAGCTTACAGGATATTTTGCACCTACCTCTCGATTTGGAACGCCCCAGGACTTTATGGCGTTTGTAGATCACATGCACCGTGCAGGCATCGGTGTACTGCTGGACTGGGTACCTGCCCACTTTCCCAAGGATGAAGCAGGGCTTTTTGAATTAGATGGCGGCCCTCTATACGAATATCAGGGATGGGATCGTATGGAGCAGGCCGACTGGGGCACCCGCTGTTTTGATGTTGGCCGGCCCGAGGTACAGTCTTTCCTTATTTCCAACGCGGTGTTTTGGGCATCTGAGTATCATATCGACGGCCTGCGGGTAGACGCCGTAGCTTCTATGCTGTATCTGGATTACGGCAAAAATGATGGGGAGTGGATTCCCAATGTCCACGGAGAAAACCGCAATTTGGAAGCGATTGCCTTTTTTCAGAAACTAAATTCCGCAATGGCCACCTATTATCCAGACGTGCTGATGATCGCGGAAGAGTCCACCGCCTGGCCGGATGTTACTACCTTTCAGCGACAGGGGCTAGGCTTTTCCCTGAAATGGAATATGGGTTGGATGAACGATACGCTAAGCTTTGCCGAACTGGATCCTTTATTTCGAAAGCACAATCACGATAAGGTTACATTCCCTATGATGTATGCCTATGCGGAGGGATTTGTTCTGCCCATTTCTCACGATGAGGTGGTTCATGGCAAAAAATCCTTTTTGGATAAAATGCCTGGCAGCTATGAAGAAAAGTTTGCCCAGGCGCGGCTGTTTCTGGCATATATGATGACGCAGCCTGGAAAAAAATTGACCTTTATGGGCAGTGAAATCGGGCAATTTAAAGAATGGGATTATAAAGGGCAGATCGAGTGGTTTCTGCTGGACTATCCAGCCCATGCTATGCTGCAGCTGTACAGTGCCCGATTAAATCATTTATATTTAGAAACTCCGGCTTTATGGGAGCGGGACGATAGTTGGCAGGGCTTTGGCTGGATCGATGCGGATAACCGAGATATGAGCGTTCTTTCCTACCGTCGTATCGATCAAAATGGCGGGGAAGTGATTGTACTGCTGAACTTTACGCCGGTGGATCGTCCCTGTTTTACGGTAGGCGTTCCGTATAAAGGCAGGTATGAGGAGATTTTTACCTCTGACAGTCTGTGTTATGGAGGCGGTGGTGTACAAAACGGCGTCCTGCAGACAACCGATGGTTCTTGGGGCACATTTGACCAATATCTTTCACTCCACTTGCCAGGATACAGCGCGATTCTTCTGCAAAAAATATCAAAAACAGAAAATTCTGCGAAAGAATAAAGGTTCTTTTGCATATCTCCAAATCTCCAAGAAAGGCACTCTGTTATGTTCAAGAAAAAAGAATGTGTAGCCATGCTTTTGGCAGGCGGCCAGGGAAGCCGTTTGTACGCCCTGACACAGCAAGTGGCAAAGCCCGCTGTGCCATTTGGCGGCAAATACCGGATTATTGACTTTCCGCTGTCCAATTGTACCAATTCCGGTATCGATACTGTGGGGGTGCTTACCCAGTATCAGCCTCTGGTGCTGAATGATTATATTGGTAACGGTCTGCCATGGGATCTGGACCGGGCTTGGGGAGGGGTGAAGATTCTTCCGCCCTATCAGGGACAGCATTCTCGGGACTGGTACAAAGGTACTGCCCACGCGATTTATCAGAATATGCGTTTTATTGATCAGTTCGACCCAGAGTATGTATTGGTGCTTTCCGGAGATCACATTTATAAAATGGACTATTCCAAAATGCTTCGTTTCCATAAAAATAGAGGAGCAGAGTGTACTATTGCTGTAATTGACGTTCCCATAGAGGAAGCAAGCCGGTTCGGCATCATGACCATCGACTGGGAGCAGCGTATTACAAACTTTGCTGAAAAACCTAGGGAACCGGAGTCTACAAAGGCTTCCATGGGAATTTATATTTTTAATCGGAAAAAGCTATATGAGTATCTTATTGCCGATGCAAGAGATCCCGCATCCGACAACGATTTTGGGAAAAACATCATTCCCGCCATGCTGGCGGCAGGAGAAAAAATGATGGCCTTTCAGTTTGACGGATATTGGAAGGATGTAGGTACGATTGCAAGTCTTTGGGAAGCTAATATGGACCTCTTGGGACAGCGGCCCGTTTTTTCTTTGGATGACGATTCCTGGCGTATCTTCACCCGCCATAGCCCTCTTCCGCCGCAGTTTATCGGAGATAGCGCCAAAATCAAAAATTCAATCATTACGGAAGGCTGTGAAATCAACGGAACAGTAGAAAATTCTATTCTTTTCCCCAGTGTACGAGTAATGTCTGGCGCAGTGGTACGGGATACGGTAGTGATGGATAGCACGGTAATTGAAGAAGATGCCCGTGTACAGTATTCTATTTTAGATGGAAATGTGCATATTGGCGCAGGGGCCTGTATTGGCGGCGACAGGGGAGCGGGTAGTGGACTTACAGTAATCGGAGAGGGGATTACAATTGGCGCGGGACAAACGGTAGAAGCAGGCATTATGCTTCCGGACCTGCGATAAGAAGCGATATGACGAACAACAAGAAAGGCACGGTTATACGATGACAGCGGCAGGACTGATTTTTTCCAATATACATGATCAAAGTATTCCGCAAATGACGGCAACTCGAACGATGGCCTCCCTTCCTTTTGGGGGAAGATATCGGCTAGTAGATTTTGCTCTGTCCAATATGGTAAATTCAGGAATTACTAAGGTAGGAATCGTAACGCATAATAACTATCGTTCTCTGATGGATCATATTGGAACCGGCAAGGACTGGGACCTTGCCCGCCGGGGCGGCGGGGTCATTCTCCTCCCTCCTTTTGTTACCGCCTATGAAAATCCTCGGGCGGGGAAATTATATACCACCCGTCTGGAGGCGTTGATGGGGGTAATGGAGTTTATTAAACACTGCAGCGAAGGAGCCATTGTCCTATCCGACTGTGACGCCATCTGCAATATTGATTTGTCTGCTGTTTTGGAGGAGCATGAGGAGGATGGGGCGGACCTTACGATTGTAACGAAAGAAATGCATTTAAGCCGCTCTGAGAGCGGCGGCGGAAACGCCATTGTATACGCAGATGAAGACGGCAATGTAACAGAAGTTGTAGAGCACACCAGGCTGCTGCGGGGGGAATATGACGTAAGTACTAACATTATGGTATTTTCCAAAAGCTTTTTGCTGACCCTTTTGCTGGATGCTCTGGCGCACGGGTATACAGCTTTTTATCAGCAGGCTTTGTCCTACGCTATGGGCAGCGCCCGGATTAAAATTTTTCGTCACGATGGTTACTATGCTAAAATTAACAGCTTGTCTCACTACTTTCATGCAAACATTGCACTTCTGCGTGCTCAGACACGAGACGCCCTTTTCAATGTAAAGGACCGTCCGATATATACGAAGGTGCGCAATTCTCCCCCTACCAGATATGGAGACGGTGCAGTGGTCGCAAACGCTCTGATTGCAGACGGTTGTCGAATTGAGGGCACTGTGGTAAATTCCATTCTCTTTCGTGGTGTGCAGGTGCGGCGGGGAACGGTGGTCAAAAATTCTGTTTTGCTGCAGGACAGCGGGACCGGTGAAAATGTTACGCTGAATTGCGTTATTGCAGATAAAAATGTAATGATTCGGGATGCACGAATGCTGTCCGGACATGAATCTCTCCCATTTTATATCGGTAAGGGAAAAATGGTTTGATAAGGGGCAATATGAAAAAAATATTATACGTGGCGGCGGAGTGTATGCCCTTTGCAGCGACAGGCGGGCTGGGAGACGTAATCGGCAGTCTGCCTGCTGCATTAAAGGGCATATACGGTGAAAAGGCGGACATTCGTGTGGTGCTCCCACTGTATGGAGTCGTTGGCGCCTCCTTTCGAGAGGCGCTAGCTAAAGAATCCGCTTTTACCGTCCGCCTTTCCTGGCGCAATCAGTCTTGCAGCGTCTGGAGTCTGTGCCGTAATGGGATTCTTTATTATTTTATCCACAACGAATATTATTTTGATAGGCAGGACATTTACGGATATCCGGACGATGGGGAGCGTTTTGCCTTTTTTTCTATGGCGGTTCTGGACATGCTGGAGTACGTGGGCTTTTGGCCGGACATCCTACATGCCCACGACTGGCAGGGGGCGCTTGCCGTCTTGTATAAATCTCTCCTGTACGGCCAACGCGCAGAGTTTGCCAGGATAAAAACGATTTTTACAATTCATAATATAGAATATCAGGGGAAATTTTCCCTTGCCATGCTGGAGGACGTTTTCGCCCTTTTTCCGACCCATGCCGACTTACTGGGGTGGAAAGAGGAAATCAATCTTATGCAAGGGGCAATTATTTTGGCCGATCAGATTACTACGGTGAGTTCTACCTATGCCGCGGAAATTCTTACGCCCGCTTTTGGACACGGCTTAGACCAAATCCTGCAAAAGCACACCGCAAAGCTTTCTGGTATTTTAAATGGAATTGATTACGTCTATTACAATCCTGCAGCTCCTGCTGCGCATTTGCCATATACAAATGAAACCATATACTGCAAAATAGAAAATAAGCTGGCGCTGCAGGACAGCCTAGGATTGCCCCAGAGAGGGAGCATCCCTCTCTTTTCAGTGATATCCCGGCTGGTGGGTCATAAAGGATGCGACTTACTGTGTGCGGCGGCGCGGCGTCTGCTTACAGAACAGGATGCACAACTGATTATATTGGGCACTGGAGAAGCCCAATATGAAGCATGCTTTCGAGAGTTGGAAAAATCCTTTCCCGAAAAGATGCGCGCGCTCATACTATATGACAGGGACCTATCCAAAAAAATTTATGCAGCGTCAGACTTTTTTCTGATGCCTTCAGTCAGTGAGCCCTGCGGCTTATCTCAAATGATTGCGTGTCGGTATGGTGCGATTCCCATTGTTCGTGAGACTGGCGGTCTGGCTGACTCTATTAAAAATTTTCAGATTAAAAATGGCCGGATACAGGGCTGCGGACTTGTTTTCCGGGATGAACATGCAGACGCACTATACGAAAAAATTACAGAAGCGCTGGATATGTATAGAAACGCGGCGCTGTACCGACAAATGGCAATACAATCTATGGAGCAGGATTTTTCCTGGAATGCCTCTGCCGGCGTATATGCCGCGCTGTACCAAAGATTATGCTCGCCACAGAAAGGATGATTTTCCTATGAACGATACTGAAAAAATGCTGGAAGTCAAAAACGATATTATCAGAAAGCTGTCCCGTTATTTCGGCTGCTCACCGAGAGAAGCAGCACCGGAGCAAGTTTACAAGGCCGCCGCGCTCTCTGTACTGCAAGTTCTTACAGAAAAGCGACAGGCATTTAAAGAAAAAACCAACAGCATACAGGCCAAAAAGGTATACTATCTGTCTATGGAATTTTTGGTAGGCAGATCGCTTAAAACCAATCTGGCAAATTTGGGACTTACGCAGGCATACAAAGAAGCGTTGTCCTCTATCGGGTTCGATTTGGATACGCTGTATGAATTTGAACCGGATGCGGGTCTTGGCAACGGAGGGTTAGGCAGACTGGCAGCATGTTTTATGGATTCCTTGTCGGAACTGGCCTATCCTGCTACCGGATTTTCCATATGTTACGAATATGGTTTGTTCCAGCAAAAAATCGTAGACGGCATTCAGGTAGAGCTTCCGGATAACTGGCTGCCGGGTGGAGACGTGTGGCTTGTGCCCCGCACAGATCGGGTTTTTCGGGTTCGATTTGGTGGAAAAATTCGAGAGATATGGGAAAACGGACGGCTGGAAATTGTTTATGACAACTGTGAAGAAATAGAAGCCGTGCCTTATGATATGATGATCAGCGGTGCAGACAGCGAAGGTGTAAGCCAACTGCGTCTTTGGAAGGCCAGAGACCTGTCCCACTTCAATATGGGTCTGTTCGCCAGAGGAGAATATTCACGCGCGCTGGAGCCTAGCATTAATGCAGAAATCATTTGCAAGGTGCTGTACCCTTCTGATAATCATTATGAAGGGAAGCTGCTTCGTCTGACGCAGCAATATTTTCTGGTGTCCGCCTCCTGCCAGAATATTATTCGGGATCATATTGCCGTTTACGGAAGCCTGGACCATTTTAGTGAAAAGGTAGCTATCCATATCAATGATACCCATCCGGCTCTATGTATTCCGGAACTGATGCGGATTTTTATGGACGACCACAGCTATAGCTGGGAAGCGGCGTGGGATATGGTACAGCACACTGTCACCTATACAAATCACACCGTCCTTCCAGAGGCTTTGGAGACCTGGAACGAGGATTTGTTCCGTTTACGCCTACCTCGAATCCATCAGATTCTTCGGGAACTGAATGAACGTTTCTCTCAGGAAATGTGGAACCATTTTCCGGGGGAATGGAACCGGATTTCAGAAATGGCGATCCTGTCGGATGGAACCGTGCGCATGGCTAACCTCGCAGTTGTTGCGTCGGCAAAGGTGAACGGCGTATCTAAAATTCATTCGGATATTATTAAAAATACCATTTTCAAAAATTTTTACAAGGTGTGGCCGGATAAATTTGATAATGTCACCAATGGAATTGCCCACCATCGATGGCTGTGCTATGCCAATCCGGCGCTGGATAAATTGATTGCGGAATGTATTGGCGAGGATTTTCGGAAAAAACCGGACCAGCTTACCCGTCTGCGCGATTTTGAAGGGGATGGGGAAGTACTGCGCCGGCTGGGCGAGATAAAAGCGGAAAACAAAAGGCGCTTTTCCAAAAAGGTGTTTGATAAAACCGGTGTACTCATTAATCCGGAATCTATTTTTGATGTGCAAATAAAACGGCTTCATGAATACAAGCGTCAGCTGCTCAATGCTATGAATATTATTGGAATCTATTTGGATCTGCGGGATAACCGTGACGCGGATATTCTGCCGCAAACTTTTATTTTTGGAGCAAAGGCTGCGCCTGGATATCGGATGGCTAAGGAAATCATCCGGTTAATTTGGTGCCTGGGCGAGGAAATTTCCTGGGATGCAAGGATCAGCGAAAAGCTGCAGGTTGTATTTGTAGAAAATTATAACGTATCCATTGCAGAAGCGCTGATCCCTGCAGCAGAAGTATCCCAACAAATTTCTCTTGCTGGAAAGGAAGCCAGTGGTACCGGATGTATGAAGTTAATGATTAACGGGGCTATTACTGTGGGTACTGCTGACGGCGCCAACATCGAGATGTTGGAACAGGCCGGTCACGACAATATGTTTATGTTTGGCCTTGGAGCCGATGAGGTTCATACCCTATGGACAAACGGATATCACAGTACAGACTTTTTTGCTGGAAGTGAGCGACTGCAGCGTATTATCAGTTGCCTGAATACAGGATTTAACGGAGAATCCTTTTCTCACATTGCAGAGTATCTATTGGCGTCAGATCCTTATATGTGCATGGCAGATTTTGAATCCTATCACAAGGTGATGCAGGAAGCACGTATGGCATACAGAGATAGAGAAAACTGGAATCGAATGTCTCTTATGAATATTGCCGGAGCAGGTCAGTTTGCATCCGTTCGTAGTGTAGAAGAATATGCAAACAGAATTTGGCATCTGCAGAAGATTGAGCGGTAATTATGCTGGTACGATTATCCGATCAACTGACGGCAGGCAAAAATATAACAATAAAAAAGCATAATGAAAAAGGAATCGATGTTTCTTTACAAGGTGCTTTTTCTATAGAATCAAGCATCACGTGGGAGATTTCCCCGCATCGGGCATACGGTGTGCAGGGAATCGTCATGCGCATCGCAAGGGATGGAGAAGAGCCCTGGGATATTCCCTTTGTTTGGCAGGAAGACGGCAGCTTTATTTTGTCGCTTTCTATGCAGGAGTTGTGTGATAATATCGACAATTGCCTGTTTTATTATCGTTTACTGCTACTGCGTGGGACAGATATTCTCTATATGAATCCATTCGACAATGTACATTTTAATATTTCTGAAAATGCAGAAAAAATGTATCGTCTACTGGTACACAGCGCAGATTTTACCACTCCATCCTGGTTTTATGGGGGCGTGATGTACCATATTTTTGTAGACCGTTTTTACAAAAGCGGCAACGTAGTCCAGCAAAGAAAAGATGCCTTGTACGCATCGGATTGGAACGGATCCATTACCCAATACGGGGCATATCCAGGCGCCCATGTGCAGAACAATGAATTTTTCGGCGGAGATTTGTGGGGGATTATAGAAAAGCTTTCCTATCTACACAGCCTTGGTGTAACCGTGCTGTATCTCAGCCCGATTTTTGAGGCGTATTCCAATCATAAATATGATACGGGAGACTATCGTACCGTAGATGCTCAGTTTGGCGGCAGAGAGGCACTAGATACTTTAATCCAGCAGGCTAAAAAGTATGGAATGCGCATTATCTTGGATGGAGTTTTTAACCATACCGGCGATGATAGTCTATATTTCGACCGTTATGGAAACTATGAAGGGGGCGGCGCTTTTGGAAACCCTGCCTCGCCTTATCGCAGCTGGTACTATTTTGGAGAGTCGGACACAGAGTATGACTGCTGGTGGGGAATTAAAATTTTGCCAAAACTCAATCATAATACGCCGGAATGCCGGGATTTTTTCACCGGTAAGGATGGCGTAGGTGCGCAGTACGTGTCTGCTGGCATCGGCGGGTGGCGGCTGGACGTGGCGGATGAGCTGTCAGACGCTTTTTTAGATGCCTTTCGTCAGTCTGTAAAAAAAGCAAATGCGGATGCTGTCATTATCGGAGAGGTTTGGGAGAACGCAGCGGATAAAATCGCATATGGAAAACGTCGTCGGTATTTTCGCGGCGCGCAGCTGGATTCGGTGATGAACTATCCCTTTCGGCAAGGAGCCCTCGCGTTTATTTTAGAAGGAAACGGGGCTGCGCTGGCTGGGATTTTAACAGAAATTTACAGCAGTTATCCTAAATGTGTGTGCGACTGTCTTATGAACATTTTGGGTACACACGATACAGAGCGTATTCTTTCTGTGCTGGGAGACAGTGCCAGCCTCTCCCAGGACAACACCCTGCTGGCAACCTCTAAAATGGAGAGCAGTGCGCGGCAGCGGGGAAT
>CANRVI010000035.1 GCA_947643245.1 uncultured Clostridia bacterium
CCGACCTTCCGCTTAGGAGGCGGACGCTCTATCCTGCTGAGCTACGGGCGCATATCAATAATTTTTTTTGCAATTAATATGATTATATTTGCGAAGCATAGTATACCATATAATTCTTTTCAAATCAAGCTTCTTTTGAAAAAAGATCAGCGAGCATTAGCTCGCTGATCTTTTTTAACCTAACGCATATAACGAATTAGCAACTTCTTCATAAATCTTTGTCTCATATATTTCACTGAGGGTTTCCATATCTGCAATATATTTATCTTCTTCCAAACCCTGACGGGCCACATTTTTCCATTGGATTTGCCCATCTCCCTCAAAGTATACGATAAAATACGCC
Source organism: uncultured Clostridia bacterium (assembly GCA_947643245.1). Classification (GTDB taxonomy): domain Bacteria; phylum Bacillota; class Clostridia; order Oscillospirales; family CAG-272; genus Avispirillum. The sequence continues at coordinate 344 of CANRVI010000035.1, forward strand.
TCGTCTCCCCGAAGAATCTCTAAATCACCTGTCTGTCTATCCGGATTGTAAAGCCATTTTACTACAGAATCTGGGAACTTGGTGGGAGACTGACCCAAATTTTCTTGCAGTCCTCCAACATAGGAAGTTGCTCCGTCCTCGCTATAGTTATACGCAAGCTCCCCAAAGCTGTGAGAATCTGCGTCTCCCTCTCTCCAAGTTTTTACCAATTCGTTTGCTCGCTGTTGTGCTTTTTCGTATGTGCCATAGGTATCTAGTGTCATATACACGTACCGAAAATTTTTCGTAGCATAGTCCTGCAAATACGGCGCTTTTGTTAAGAGATAGACTGTATAAATTCCGTCAACCTCATTTTTATCTACATAAGTGTTACCGGCTGTTGCTCCGCCAAAAGCCCATACGCTAAAAGCACTGTCAGCATCTTTTCGCATATACTCGCTAGACAGAGAAGCTGTGTCTATTTCATCCTCGCTTTTTTTCAAGGTCTCTATCTCATATGTGCGCATATACGTTTCAAAGGAAGCACTATCTGTTACCTCCGCCATTTCTTGGGCTCTAGAAGCCGCGTTTATATCGGTGTCCTCATCAAAAGCGTAGGAAAGATAGTCAACATAATAAAACTGATCTGTATTCTCTGCCAAATATTCTGCCAATGCGTCCTCAGAAAAATCGTATTCAGCCAAAATTACGTCCCGATATTTATAGGCTAGCCTATCCTTTTCCATATAGGACCGCATTACATCAAGGTTTACATCCTCTCCAAACAGTTCCGCAAGAAATTCATTCAAATCATGCTCATAATCCACAGCGTACTGTTCATAGCTTTTCAGGGCAGTATCAATCTCCTCCTGATCCTGCGCGTCCAATTCTATGCCGGAAGCCAGCGCCTCTTCACATAGAACAAGAATCTGACGCATGTATTCCAGCGACGGCTCAGCAAAATAATCAAACCAAGTCTGATCATCAGAATAAGACTGTTCTTTTAAAGATGTATTCGTATCAAACCCAAAATGCTGCATATAACTTTGATTGTACCTGAGAAAATCCTGATAATTCATGTAAAATTGATAGGAAAATTCTCCTCTGGTGAACCGGTAGTTGTCGCTTTCCATCACAATGTCTGCTGCCGTATACTGGTTCTCTTCTTTGTTCCCCTCTTTATCTTCCTTCCCCTTATCTTGATCACAAGAAACAAGTCCGAAAAGAAGTACTACCACGAGAGAAGCGGAAAACAATTTTTTAAGCATGGCGGGTACCGTGCCTTTCCTTTTAGTCTTTATATTATTGTACCATAGAGGTGCGCAAATTGCAAGGAAGCAAGGCAGATGCTGCTTACAAAAATAAGGCAAAAATATTTTAGCAAAATTTAACGAATTAGGGGCTTTTGTGGTACAATAGTGAGGTAAACAACGCAGCAAATCGGTAATGAAGGATAGATATGTCATGAAGGATTGGTTTACAGTTGAAAAAATTGATGAGGAAACCTTTGCTATAAGTGAATATGAACATTGGGAAGAAACACATTGTTATCTATTATGTGGAGAAAAGCAGGCAATTTTGATAGACACAGGGATAGGCGTTGCAAATATTAAGGAAGTTGTAGACTACTTAACAGAACTTCCAATTATGGTAGTCACGACGCATATCCATTGGGACCATATTGGAGGACATAAATACTTTGACAATATTGCTGTTTATGAAAAAGAAGCGGACTGGCTGTCTGGAAACTTTCCTATACCAATACAAGCAGTAAAAAAGAATTTAATGTATAAGCCTTGTAAATTTCCAAATAATTTCAGCATTGATGATTATGAAATATTTCAAGGTATACCACAAAGAATACTGCACAATGAGGACTGCTTAGATCTTGGGAATAGGCAGGTAGAGGTTATTCATACCCCTGGACATTCTCCAGGACATTGTTGCTTTTATGAAAGAGACAGAAAATACTTATATTCTGGTGATTTAATATACAGTGGCTGTCTTGACGCTTTTTATCCAACAACCGATCCCAAATCTTTTTTTCAGTCTATACAAAAAGTTCAACTACTAGATATAAAGCGAATTTTGCCTGCACATTATAAATTATTGATGCCAGTTGATATTATTGATAGAATTGAAAAGGCGTTTAATACTTTATTTAATGAAGGAAAATTAAAACAGGGAAATGGGATATTCAGCTTTGGCGATTTTCAAATTCATGTTTAAAACTAAGATTTTCTGATTTATTATCAACGTGAAAAAGAGATTGGTGACCGTACCTTAGCGATGTAATATTTAGACGAAAACTTTTTAAAAGCAAACAAAAAGGGATAAGAAAAACGTCGCTAAAGGCGACGTTTTCTTACTTATAGAGACCGCTTCACGTAATGTGTGTGGAGAAGCTCATGGGCCTTATGACTGTTGGGCTCACCTAAAAATTCATCATAAACAAGTTTCACGATGGGGTTCTCATGAGACTTGCGGTATGGGAGATTTTTATCTGCATCATAAAGAATCTTTGCCCGTACAGCACGCAAGTCAATCGAATTACGCACGCTTGCAGGTTGGATCGGCTGTCCACCGCCATTTACACAACCGCCGGGACATGCCATAATCTCGATAAAGTCTGCTTTATATTCTCCACTCTGAATACCACGCAGCAGCTTGCCTGCATTCGCGGTGCCGCTGGCAACTGCCACGCGAACAGTCATATCCCCCAGCTTATACTCAGCAAATTTGATCCCTTCTGTGCCGCGCACATCTTCAAATTCTACCTTTTCCAAAGTAGTGCCTAGAATTACTTCTGCGGCAGTACGCAAAGCAGCTTCCATGACACCGCCGGTCGCCCCAAAAATCGCGCCCGCGCCGGAACCAATGTCAATAGGCGTATCAAACTTTTCATCTGGCAGCATTTTGAAGTTAATGCCTGCAGATTCAATCATACGACCAAGTTCTCTAGTCGTAACAGCAATGTCCACATTTTGCAGATCATCATTAGACTGTCCGTCTCTGCCCACCTCAAATTTCTTAGCTGTACAGGGAATCGCAGAAACAAACACTACATCTTCCGGATCCACACCCATTTTCTTGCAGAAAAATGCCTTATACATAGCACCAAACATCTGCTGAGGAGATTTGCAAGTCGAAAGATTATCAATCATTTCTGGGAAATAATGCTCACAGTATTTAATCCATCCGGGAGAACAAGATGTGATCATGGGAAGTGTACCGCCGTTTTGAATACGGCCTAACAGTTCTGTAGCCTCTTCCATAATCGTCAAGTCTGCCGTAAAGTTCATATCGTATACGCCATCAAATCCAAGACGTTTTAACGCCGCAACCATTTTTCCTTCACAGTCTGTACCCGGTTCATAGCCAAAACACTCACCGATTTGCGCGCGCACGGAAGGAGCGCAGCAAATTGCCACATGCTTACTGGGATCGTTCAAGGCTTCACGAATTCTGTCCGTGTCATCCTTTTCATACAGAGCGCCTACCGGACATGCCACTATACATTGCCCGCAGTTGATACAAGTAGTATCCGTAAGGTCCGCCTCAAAAGCACAACCTACTACAGTATCGTATCCCCGGTTCTGCATTCCAATTGCACCGATTTCCTGTACGCGGTTACATGCTCCAACACAGCGACGGCAAAGAATACATTTATTGGGATCCCGTACAATGGAGGGACCTGTACTTTCCAAAGGAATGGACTCTGTTTTGACCGGCTTGAAATAATCTTCTTCCACACCGTAATCCAGGGCATATTTCTGCAGTTCACATGTTTTAGACCGGATACAGGAAAGACATTTTTTCTCATGAGCAGAAAGCACCAACTGAATGTTCATTTTTCGCGCTGCCTGCACCTTAGCTGTATTTGTAAGAATTTCTGTGCCGTCCCGCTCAATGGGATATACACAGGAAGTCACCAATCCTCTTGCGCCCACTACCTCTACTAAGCATAGACGACAAGCGCCGATTTCGTTAACATCTTTCAAATAACACAGTGTGGGGATGTCGATACCAGCCTGTCTGCACGCCTCCAGAACTGTTGTTCCGTAGGGCACAGAATACTCTGCGCCATTAATTTTTATATTGACCATTTTGGTTTCCATTTATTGATTGTACTCCTTCCTTACTTCTTGTAAATTGCGCCAAATTTACATTTTTCAATGCAAGCGCCGCACTTCAGACATTTTTCTGGATCAATGACATGCGGATTCTTAACCGTACCGGAAATTGCATTTGCAGGACATACCCGGGCGCAAAGAGTACAGCCTTTACACTTGTCAGGATCGATATTGTAAGAAAGAAGTTTTTTGCACACGCCGGCAGGACATCTTTTTTCTTTGATATGGGCTTCATATTCATCCCGGAAATACCGGAGTGTGGACAGCACCGGGTTAGGCGCCGTCTGTCCCAAACCGCAAAGGGAAGCAGATTTGATGTAATTGGCCAGTTCTTCCAGCTTATCCAAATCTTCCATCTCACCATTTCCCTCAGAAATTCTGTTTAGAATTTCCAACATACGAACGGTGCCGATTCGACAGGGGGCACACTTACCACAAGACTCGTCTACCGTAAATTCTAGGAAGAATTTAGCAAGATCCACCATACAGGTGTCTTCATCCATGACAATAAGACCGCCGGATCCCATCATTGAACCGATTTCCAGCAGGTTGTCATAATCGATAGGCGTATCGATAAGAGATGCTGGAATACATCCGCCGGAGGGGCCTCCAGTCTGTGCCGCTTTAAACTTTTTGCCGTTTGGAATGCCGCCACCGATTTCTTCTACGATTTCCCGCAGCGTCGTACCCATAGGCACTTCAACAAGACCTGTGTTGGTGATTTTGCCGCCCAAGGCAAATACTTTTGTGCCTTTAGACTTTTCTGTACCCATAGAGGCAAACCACTCAGGACCATTCAAAATGATTTGGGGAATGTTTGCATAAGTCTCTACATTGTTTAGAATTGTGGGGCGCTCAAAAAGGCCCTTCACAGCCGGGAACGGAGGACGGGGACGCGGTTCACCCCGCTTGCCCTCTATAGAGGTCATCAGAGCAGTCTCTTCTCCGCACACAAAAGCGCCTGCTCCAAGACGAAGCTGAATATCAAAATTGAATCCGGTGTCCAAAATATTTTTACCAAGCAGACCGTATTCTCTTGCCTGCTGTAGAGCAATTTCCAAGCGATTTACAGCAATAGGATACTCTGCACGCACATAAATATATCCCTGATCTGCACCGATAGCATAGCCAGCAATTGCCATGGCCTCCAGTACGGCATGCGGGTCGCCTTCCAAAACAGAACGGTCCATAAATGCGCCCGGGTCGCCTTCGTCTGCGTTACAGCAAACATACTTCTTACCCTCACTGCCCATCGCAAACTTCCATTTCAAGCCGGTAGGAAATCCTGCCCCACCGCGGCCACGCAGGCCGGAATCCAGCAGTGTTTGGACAACATCTTCTCTGCTCATTTCCGTTAGGACTTTTGCAAGGGCAAAATAACCGTCCATTGCTATGTATTCATCGATTTTCTCCGGGTTGATTACACCACAGTTACGCAGCGCAACCCGCTTCTGTTTTTTATAGAAATCTGTATCGGACAGAGAAGCATGCAATTCGTGAGAATCTGCTTCTGCATCAGCGGTTTTATTGTAAACCAGGCGATCTACGATACGCCCTTTGAGCAGATGCTCAGACACGATTTCCGGAATGTCGTCTGTCGCAACTCTGGAGTAAAATGTTCCCTCCGGATATACGATCATAATCGGTCCCAGCGCGCATAAACCAAAGCATCCGGTCTGGACGATTTTTATTTCCTCGCTAAGGTTATTGGCCTCCAGTTCCTTTGCAAGTGCCTCCCTTAACGCAGTACTACCGGAGGATGTACAGCCTGTGCCTCCGCAAATTAAAACATGTGAACGTACCATTCTTTTTTGTCCCTCCAGATTAAAGCTTTGTATTGCCGATTAAATATTCCGAAACGGGCTTTTGACCCTTCAGATGCTCTTCTACAACCCGTTTGACTTTCTCAGGTGTCATTTTAACATATGTAGTCTTTTCTTTTCCATCTTCAAAAATCTCAACTACAGGTTCATACTGGCAGATGCCAATGCACCCCGTCTGGGTTACCATCACCTTTTCAGTGAGATTTGCCGCAGCTACTTCCTCAACAAAGGTATTGAGCACAGGTCTGGCACCTGCCGATATCCCGCAGGTTGCCATGCCTACTACGACACGAATGTCTCCGGATCCTGTCCGAATAGCGACCTTGTCCTTCATTTGCTCTCTGATCGCTGCAAGTTCTGATAACGATTTCATATGATGCTTCCTTTCCGATATTTCAATATATAAATTATAATTGTTGATACTGTTCTTGTAAATACGACTTTATGAAGTTCAGCACCTCATAATTGTCCAAAGGAATGTCCTCCCCCAGTATGCTGCGCATCTGGGCCGTATCCATTGCAACACTGCCGCGTGACATACTGTGGCAGTAAATAAAATCCACATTTGGACTTCCTTGAATCAAAGTTACAATCGTTTCTGTAAGATTCCCTAAAGGGATAAAATCTATATGATCTGTGTGAAATACAGCTGTTACCAATGTGCCGTGATCTGCGTATTCCGTGTCGCTTTTGGAAGAAATGGAAACGTCGCCTCCTGTCTGCTGCGCCAGCATCTGCAAAAAAGGAACGCCCAATCCAACGCTTCGGGTCTTTCTAGTAGTATAAAAAGGATCAAACAAGCGCTTCACCTGCTCCGGCGTCATACCGCAGCCGTCATCCTGAATGGTCAGGGTCAATACAACGTCCTGTTCCTCCAGCCGAATTGCAATATGCTTAGCACCAGCCCGTACAGAATTCATGGCAATATCTAATATATAGAGAGATAAATCCTTCATTTGCCCTCCAAAATCGCCAGAAGGTTTTCACGAACCAAAGCACTGCTGTACGGCTCGTCCTGGATTTCAATGCTGTGTTCCGCTCCGGATATATCCCACAAGTAATGCGCATCAGAACTGGTGACACAGCCCATATCCTGCAGAATAGGATACGCAGTCTCCAATTCCCGTCGATTCCCTGTCGGGCTCAATTCAAAGCTGGTATACCTGGGCTCTGTCGGAAAAGTACCCAGTACGGAAAGCACACCATTAGACGCTCGATCAATGTGGGCGGGCATGCACACACCCCCAAGAGACCGACACAGCCTGGTCCCTTCTTCTAAGGTAAGCGATGTAGCGCTAAGCAGCAATGTTTCTTCTTCTCTCAGCACCTGGTCTGTGCAGTCCATTACAAGCTGGTGTCCAAAAATATCAGGTCGATTCCTCACAGGAAGCCTTGCAGCTGCGATACGTTCTCCAAAAGCCATTGCTCCATCCAGCTCCCGAAATAGGCACAGCAGATGAATCTCTTCCGCTGTAGTCAGCTCCACACCAGGTACGGGAATTATCCCCCGTGCCTTACACGCCTGCCAGAAAGCAGGGCAGTTTTCTGCGGTGTTGTGATCGGTGAGTGCTGCAATCTGCAGTCCGGCCACCGCCGCCATACCAGCAATGTTTGCAGGCGTCATATCCGTATCCCCGCATGGAGACAGGCAGGAGTGGATATGCAGGTCATAATAATATTTACCCATCAGATAAAATAGCTCCAAGACAGCAGCACAATTGATATGCGGACCGAGGATCGGAAAAAATCGTCACATTCTTTTCCTTTGCAGCCTGAATCGTCTCCTCATCGGGCTGCACACATTCGGCCAGAATCACGCATGCCGCCTCCGTAAGACTGGCAACTGCCGTCACGTTTATATTGGACATAATTGTTATCCATACATCGCCCGCCTCTACATGGCTCATTACCCAACTGAGCAAATCCCCTGTATAAACGCCGGACGCATCCTTATCCAGTTCGCCGCAAATATGTGTCAGGGCAAGTCTCTCCGCCAGTACATTCAGTTTCATAGGCATCATTATCCATCCTCATATTTTGGCTGCATATCCTTGCTGCGTGGCGGGGTACACAATGCTTCCTTAATCTGTGCAGCATCTTTTCTCTTCTCAATATAATTGTGAAAAATCATCCGCATAAATACAACGCACTCGTCTGCACATGCCTCGCCCCGAACGATATCCTCAGCAAAAGCCGCACAGGTAGGGGCACCGCAGGATCCACAGTCTAAATCGGGAAGCTCCTTTCGAATATCCTGTATGTCTGCCATCATGCGCATGGCTTCTTTTCTGTCTTTGGATAGAGGAGATGCCGGCGCATATTCTACAGGCGGCATAGCTGCCTCGCCTGGTATATCCCCATCTCCCGGATGCAGATTGGGAGATACGGGCAAATATCGCTTCAAAGATTGAATGCGCGCCTTTGCTATGTACGGGTTTGCTACAGTCATTACTCCGCCGACGCAGCCGCCATCACAAGCATTGAGTTCCACAAACTCCAATTCGGGGAAATCGGCGTTTTCTATCTGGTCCAGCACACGAATGACATTTTCTATCCCATCCGCTGCCAGATATCGGTCGTTAAATACTGCGGTGGACTCTCCGCCGGCTACCGCCCAACTGACACCCACCATTCCGGAATCTGTAGAAACTTGTGGAACAATAATTTTGTTCATATGAGAAACCAGAGAAAAATATACGTCAGATATGGAAAGCACCAAATTAATGTTGCTTTTTTGCCCCGCAAAGGAATTTTTCACATAACTGACTTTCGCCGGGCAAGGGGAAATGAAGCAAATACCGATTTCTTCTGCTGTAAGTTCGGGATGCTCCGATAATACCTTTTCTCTTGCCAGCTTTCCGGCAATTTCAATGGGCGGCAGAATCGGAAGCACATTCTCACATAAATATGGAAACCGCATACTAATTAGCCGAACAATTACCGGACAGGCTGAACTGATAACAGGCCTTTTCAGCCCCTCTCTGCGCAAATACTGCCTGGTATATCCGGAAACCAATTCCGCTGCCTTAGAGACTTCATATACTTCGTCAAAGCCCATATCCAGAAGGCCCTGCAGTACAAAGTCTATATCAGAAAGATGATCAAACTGTCCATATAAGGAAGGAGCGGGAAGTGCAACCTTATACCGAAACTGCTCCATTGCCTCTAAGGAATCATGGGTCGCTTTCTTTGCCTTATAAGGACAAACACGAATGCACTCTCCACAGTCAATACACCGCTGGGAATGAATCCTTGCTTTACCCTCTCGAATGCGGATCGCCTCCGTTGGACAACGCTTTAAGCAGTGTGTACATCCCTTGCATTTATCCACATCAAGGGAAACTGAATGCTTATATTCCATCATACGGCCATGTCTTTCTTTAAATTTGTGGTGGGTTCGTCCAGCACAATACTATCGCATCCACCGTGAAAGTCCGCTATATCTTTACCCGCATCACAATTTTTGTGCCCTTCCCAAGTTCGGTCTCAATCTCCATGGCATCTGTATATTTCTTCATATTTGGCAGACCCATACCGGCTCCAAATCCAAGGGAACGAATGTTATCCCTTGCTGTTGAAAAGCCCTCCTGCATTGCAAGCGAAACATCTGCAATGCCCGGTCCCTGATCTCGCAGCACCATAGTAATTTCATCGGGAAGCACAAATACATCTGCCGTGCCGCCATTTGCATGGATCACCATATTGATCTCACCTTCATACATGGCGATAGCCACTTTACGGATTACATCCGGCGGGAATCCAAGCTGACGAAGATTCTTTTTGACCTCTACCGACGCAGCGCCAGCAGAAGAAAAATCTTCCCCATCCACATCAAAATGAAAATTAATTCCTGCGTCTGTCATTCTGCCGCCACTTTCGTTCCATTCAGGCCGGCGCTGTAAAGTGTGCCGCATGCTTCATACATTCGCAGCGCAGAATGCATCACAACGATTCCACTGCTTTGGGCCAGTTCCACCATTTCCGGTGTGGGATTCTTTCCACGCACAAAAACGACGCAGTGCATATCCATCATTTCCGCAGTACGCATTACCTGGGGATTGACCAGCCCTGTGAGCAGCACGGCCTGATCCTTTACAAAAGCAAGCACATCGCTCATCATGTCACTGCTGCAAGCAGAGTATACTTCTCTGTCTAATTGGTCTTCTCCGCACAGAAGTTCAGCGTCCAGAAGTTCTCTGATTTTTCTAATTTTCAAATTTCTGTCCATGCCTTTCCAATTTCATATCGTTAATAGATATTTTCTGCAGGAAGGTTTTTGCTTAACCCTGATATTTTGCAATAATTCCTGTAATATCATCCGGTACAAGTCTTCCGTAAACGTCCTCTCCTACCGTAAGTACAGGCGCCAATCCGCACGCACCAATGCAGCGGGTAGCCTCCAGGCTGAATTTTCCGTCGTCTGTCACGCCGCCATTGCTGATTCCAAGCTCAGATTCCAATTTATCCATCAGCAATCCGCTGCCCTTTACATAGCAGGCGGTTCCCAGGCAAACACTTACAGGATATTGTCCCTTGGGATTGAGTAAGAACTGGGAATAAAACGTAGCAACACCGTACACCTCAGAAACAGGGATTCCCATTTTTACTGCGATATGCTTTTGTACCTCCGGCGGAAGATAGCCGTAAATCTCCTGC
>CANRVI010000036.1 GCA_947643245.1 uncultured Clostridia bacterium
TACCTTTTCCGCAGTACGCAACACGACTAGCGGCATATCCAGCCTGCAGCGCTATCTGGATATGTGGAGCGGATATTTCGACACTGCCATGTATCAACTTTTCTCTGTAAGCTGACGACTATATCATATAAAATAAAGAGGCCATATTATGGCCTCTTTAAAAATATAAAAAAAGAAAAAGCCTTCTTTATCAGAAGGCTTTTATTTTTACCGTGCCAATCCCTGCTGGCGCTGTCTGGAAATATTGATAGCGCCCTCCGGGATACTGGATATATTATCCAGAGACATACCCGTTCCCAGCGCAACGCAGGACACCGCCCGTTCCGCAACTCTAGTTTTAATACCCGTGACATTGGCAATCAGCCGATCTAAGCCGTACAGCAGGCTGCCGCCTCCGGTCATTACAATTCCGTTATACAATATATCGCCTACAAGCTCCGGCGGAGTGCGTTCGATCACCGAGCAAACCGCTTCAATAATAGCAGTAATCGGTTCTTCTAGTGCGTCCGGCATTTCCAAAGAAGAAATGCGCACCACTCTTGGCAATCCCTGCACCAGGCACCGTCCTTTTACCTCGATCATACGGGGCTCATCCCGCTGCCATGCGGCGCCCACTTTGATTTTGATTTCTTCTGCGGTACGCTCACCAATAAGCACATTATGCCGCCGACGTACATATCGAATGATAGCTTCGTCAAACCGGTCGCCCGCAACCTTGATGGATTCGGACACCACTACTCCCCCAAGGGAAATGACCGCCACGTCCGTAGTACCGCCGCCAATGTCTACAATCATATTGCCATTCGCACTGGAAATATCGATTCCCGCACCGATTGCAGCAGCCACCGGTTCTTCAATCAAATACGTTTTCTTCGCCCCTGCCTGCGTAGCCGCATCGACAACTGCACGTTCTTCCACTTCCGTAATCCCACTGGGGACACATATGATAACGCGGGGGGCAAAGAAGGAAGCCCCGCACGCTTTTTTTATAAAATACTGGATCATCCGCAAGGTGTATTCATACTGGCTAATTACACCATCCCGTAAAGGGCGGATTGCAGTGATATTGCCCGGTGTCCGCCCAAGCATCATCTGCGCTTCCCGCCCTACCTTCAGGATTTTATCTGTATTCTGGTCGATGGCCACAACGGAAGGTTCTTTCAAAACAATGCCTTTGCCCTGCACATAAACCAAAACAGTAGCGGTACCAAGATCAATACCGATGTCTTTACGCATACCCAGGTGCATATCTCTGCTCCTTTCTCTTGTAATGGATAAATTATACAACTCTATAAAATCGCAATACTATATTCATTTTACCACACAATTTTTCATTTTGCAACGAAAAACTACTTTTTCTTTTTTCTTCTTTTTAGCCTGCAAATGTATTCTATGCCAAATCTATGATAAAATATGTGCTCTTTTAAAAAAAAGCGTGGATCAAAAGGAATAAATTGTAAATTCGTCCAAAAATTCAAACTTTTTTCAAAAATACGTGCTATACTATTTGCAATATCATACGGCAAATTCTGCAGCGGCGCTGCAATATTTTATAATCCGGGAGGAATTTGGTTTGATCGAGGTCAAAAACATATCCAAGAATTACGGTCCCGTGCCGGCTGTAAAAGACATTAGCTTTACAGTGGAAAAAGGACACATTTATGGGTTTCTGGGGCCCAACGGCGCAGGCAAGTCTACAACCATGAATATGATCACAGGCTGTCTTGCCGCCACCAGCGGAGAAATCACCATTGATGGCCACGATATCTATGGCGAGGCTATTGAAGCCAAGCGGCATATCGGATATTTGCCTGAACAGCCACCGCTCTACACCGACATGACCCCCTTTGAATATTTGTCCTTTGTTGGAAGGGCCAAGGGGCTATCCAAAAGCGAATTATACGATCAAATGGAAACGGTTATGGAGAAAACGGGCATTACCGATGTAGCGGACCGCCTGATTCGTAACCTATCTAAAGGATACAAGCAGCGGGTCGGTATTGCACAGGCAATTTTGGGCGACCCGGATGTCATTATTTTGGACGAGCCTACTGTTGGGCTGGATCCTATTCAAATCGTAGAAATTCGGCAGCTTATCCAGGAGCTAGGCCAGTCGCATACCGTGATTCTCTCCAGCCATATCCTGCAGGAAATCAGTGCGGTATGCGACTGGGTGATTATGATTTCCAAAGGAAGAATCGTTGCCAGCGATTCTATGGAAAATCTACTCGCCAATGCATCTGCCGCCGGTTCTATTCAATTGGAAACAGAAGCAGACGAACCTATGGTTCAGAAGGCACTGGAAAATATCGCCGGAGTGAAAAACCTTGCTTTTTCTAAAAAAGGCAATCGCCTTCTTGTTACCGTTACGGTGGAAGAAGGGACGCAGCCGGGCGATGATATTTTTATGGCCCTGCGGCGTGAAAATCTGCCTGTTCTTTCTATGACGGACGGCGCCGGTCAGGGGGCGCTGGAAGACCTATTTATTCAGTTGGCGGGAGAAAGTTTGGACGCCGGCGCTGCATATGCAGCGGATAAAGCGGCAAAAAAAGAAAAGAAGGAGAAACAAGCCCCTGTTGGGGAATCTCCTCTTGGCAGTGCATATTACGATAATTCTGCCGATGAACCCGCCACAAATGATGAAAAAGATGCAGACGCTTACGAATCTCTATTTGAAGAAAAGGAGGAAGAAGACCAATGAACGCTATTTTCAAAAAAGAATTTCGTTCCAGTATGTGCGGTATGACCGGTATGATCTTTATTGCCTATGTATTGCTGTTTCTAGGTTTCCACACCGTTTATGTCAATTACTATGCTGCCGTAGGCAGCTTTGAAGTCGTCATCATTTCTGCAGCGTTTCTTTCTCTTCTTGCTGTCCCTTTACTGACGATGCGTTCTTTTTCTGAAGAGCGGCATAACAAAACAGACCAACTGCTATATTCGCTTCCTGTCAGTACGGGAAAGATCGTTTTAGGAAAATTTTTCGGCATGGCTGCCATTTTTGCCATACCCACCGCGGTAGCTTGTATCTATCCTCTAATCGCCAAGGTCTATAGCAGTGGCACAATCAATTTGGCTATCGGCTACGGTTCCATTTTTGCATATTATCTTCTTGGCTGCGCTGTCATTGCTATTTGTATGTTTTTATCCACCCTTACAGAAAGTCAGGTAATCGCGGCAATTATCAGCATCGGTACAATTCTGCTGCTATATTTCACTGATATGCTGCTGACAGTGCTTCCGACCGGGGCGTGGGTTTCCCTTATTGCAGTGCTCCTACTTTCTCTGATCCTTGCGTACATTGTTTTTGTTTCCACAAAAAGTGCGGTAGCAGGTAGTATATGCGGTGCTGTACTGATCATCGGCGCAGTGACAATCTATCTGATAAATGCGTCCCTGTTTGACGGGCTGCTTCAGACGATGGTAGGCACGCTGGCGATTTTTCAACCCATCGAAAACTTTGGTCTAGGAACTTTCGATATTGCCTGCCTGTTCCGGTATCTGTCTATATGTATTCTATTTATATTCTTTACCGTACAGTCGTTTGAAAAGCGGCGCTGGAACTAAGGAGGGAACGAAAAATGAATGAACAAAACAATAAAAGCAAAAAGAACACTTTAAAAATCGGTTCCTTCAGCATCGTGATTTCTCTAATTGTCTTGGCTGTAGTCATTACAGCCAACCTGCTTGTAGGCAGTCTGCCTGCTTGGCTTATCCGGCCTGACACTACAAAGGGAGGGCTGTTCACCATCAGCGACACCACAAAGGAAATTGCCGCTGCGCTGGAAACAGACGTTACACTTTACCATATCACGCAGCCGGACAACGCAAACGTCACAGTACAGGAAATTCTGCAGAGATACGCAGATATGAGCACGCATATCAAAGTCGTAGAAATTGATCCTGTGGCAAAGCCTACTTTTATATCTGAATATACTTCTGCGGAACAAATTGCAGAGAACAGTATTATTGCCGTTAGTGACAAGCGAAGTACCATCATTGACGGGAATGCTCTTTATATGTACAAACTGCCAGGAGACGATATAAACTACTACTCCCGCAGTGAATACGAATACTACTACCAAATGTTTGCTTACCAGGGACAGCACCTAAGTGCAGAAGAATATTTCTTCGGCGAAAATGAACTGACCCGTGCACTCGACTACGTGACAACAGAAGAACTCCCCATTCTATATGTAGTAGGCGGCCACGGAGAACTTCAGCTCACCGAGACATTTGCTTCCGCTGTAGCCGATGAAAATGTGGAAATGCGGGATTTGACCCTCTTGGCAGGAGAAACGCAAGGCGTGCCGGAAGATGCGGCAGCCATCATTATCAATGTGCCTCAAACAGACATTACCGAGGAAGAACTGACCCTACTTAAAACGTATTTGAATGCAGGCGGCAACATTCTCCTGACAACATTTTTCCAGTTCTGCACCGCAGATACTGTACCGAATATAGCATCACTTGCAGAATATATGGGACTTGCCGCTACTGCCGATGTGGTTTTGGAAGGAGACAATACAAAGTATTATCAATCCTCCAATATCATTATTCCCACCCTTGCCGAACAGGGATTGGGATCTAACCTTCCCAGCACAAATATCTCCACCTATATGGCAAACGCCCATCCAATTACAAATACCGAGTCTGAAAATGTAACGGCAGTGCCTTTAATGACCACATCTAATATGGCATATCTGTCCGCAGAGGAGGAAAAAGACGATAAGAAAACTGCATCCTTTACTCTAGCCTGGGAAGCAAGCTTGAAAGAAGGTGGAAAGCTGATTTGGTTCAGTTCCCCCTACCTATTTAGCGATAATTTCATTCAGTCTAACAGTCAAATACTGGCAGCCGTACTGCAGCAAATCGGAGAAAAGCCGAACGCTGTATCTATTGTGGGCAAAGCTGTACCTACGTCAACGCTGGATGTTTCTCAAGGAGATATTACCACCTGGTTCATCGTAATGGTCGTCGCCGTTCCTCTGATTTTTCTGATCACTGGATTTGTAGTTTGGTTCCTGCGTCGAAGAAGATAAGCGGAGGCAGGTTATGAAAAAAACTGGGAAAAGCATTTTAACGCTTGTAATTTTGCTGTTTGTTCTAGGAGGTCTGATCACAGGATATTTCATTCTAAGACATTACAATTCTATTGAAAAAGAAGCTGATGCTCCTTCCATTCCTCTACTAGATAAAACAAAAGAAACCGTTACTTCACTGCGATGTCATAACGGAGAAAACGACCTGTCGTTCGTCTATGAAAACGATGTGTGGGAATATGCTTTGGACAGCCACTTCCCTCTCCAGCAGAAACCCCTGCAGGACATGGCTATGGCGGCTAGTTCCATTGAAGCCAAACTGCAGGTGGATACAGCCGAGGCAGGAACAGAAACCTACGGTCTGGATACGCCTGCATGCATAGTAGAAGTCACGTTTACAGACGAGTCCGTATACACTTATACCTTTGGAGATACCAACAGCTTTAACGGATATCAATACTTCACTATATCCGGTGACGACTCCATCTATATGGTAGAAGCATCTCTGTCAGAGTCTTTTGATACACCGCTGCATTCTTTATATCAGTCCGAATCCTACGTGCTAACAGAACAAGGCGTAGAACAAGGAGACGTAACATCTATTCTTTTAGAAACCGCCGCTGGGTCTGCGAAAGAAATTACGGATGCCGGAGGTATTGAAACGCTGTTTGCTCATGTGGACAAATTGAATCTCAGTGTCTGGAAGGACTATTATGCGGATCCGGAAGAAATGCAGGAGGTATATGGCATTCATGAAAATGGAGACCGTATTACAGTAACATATGATGCAAACAATGGCGAAAGCAACACATATACGGTATTTATCGGAAACAAATTTGAACGGGTCGAAGATGCCGACAAAAAATCCAATGATACAGAGGAAGAAACAAAGTACGAATATTTCTACTCCCCGGAAGGGTCATCTGTTGTGTATACTGCCGGCGCAGATACAATAGATGCGATTTTCAACTATTTGGTATATACGCCGCCGGTTGACACCTCTGATACCAACGCCTAAAAAAACACATAAAAAGAGGGAGCGCATATGCGCTCCCTCTTTTTATCGAGTCATTTTGTTCTCTTATTTGTCTGCCAATTGCATACGCAAGATTCCTATATCGCGTATCGTAACGTCTCCGTCACCATCTGCATCGGCTGCTGCCAGCTGTTCCTTCGTAAATGCGCTGCCTGCAGGAAGTTTATCTGCCAGGTGCAGACGAATCAATCCTATATCGCGTATCGTCACTTCTCCATCACCGTCTACATCCCCAAGGGTATAATCCGGCTTAGTCTGGCCACACTCTGTACACTTGTCATTTTCATCATACTGATGCCCTGGTGCAGTAAGAATGGTTTTCTCCTCAAATCCGCAACGAGAACAAGTTCTCACCGAGCTTCCGTTCACTGTACAGGAGGGGTCCTTTATAACTGGATCTCCAAATTTGTGCTCCAGAGGCGGGATGGGTTCTCCGTCTTCCACGTAATCACAGCGAATACAAGCGCCGCCGGAATATCCAGGTTCTGTGCAGGTAGGCTCGCGGCCACCTTCCGATACCAAATAATGGCCCTTTGCAGTGAGCTCCTCACCCTGTACTTCATAGTCGCAATATCTGCAGGCATCTACTACGTAGCCGTCTTCTGTACATGTGTTTGTGTAGCGTTTCTGCATCAAGTGGTTGTCAGTGGAAAGGCGCGTGTTGCAAATCGTGCAGAATACACTGTGTACGCTCTCGTCTCTCTTTTCATAACGATAGTAGCTGTCGTCATCGTGGTATTTTGTAACAGTTACTTCCTTTACATATCCGCAGTCCTTGCAGGTGTAGCGAGACTGACCATCCTTTCCACAGCTTACTGGTGTGACAATATCTTCTGTAAAGCAGGATCCCTCCGTATGCTTAGCGGGAATCATTTCGATTGTCGTCTCGCCGCATTTCGTACAGGTGTACTGTATCTGGCCAACCGTGGTGCAGCCTGCTTCCTTTACTACAGTACCATTCTCATATGTATGATCACATACGCCTTCTTTTACTGCAGCTTCCACTGCATTACCAAGCTCCAGACGGACAGCCGCCATGATGTCATATTCATCCATATCGCTGCCCCATGCGCTGGTATCAAAGCTATTCAGAGACAAATAATCCACAACATTTGTAGAAACCTTGGAAACGATAGCCTGTGCCGTATCACTTCCCTTGTATTCTTCCAACATAGCAAGCATCTGATATTCTTCAATGCCGTCACGCATTTGTTCTACACGTACAGTGCCGATATACTTTTCTGTCAGCACCATACCCTGCGTCGGTCCATAGAACAGCGTACCGTTTCCATAAATGGCATGTTCGTTCGCTGTGCCTTTGTTATAAATATGCTTGTTGGTATACCACATATTTTCGTCTCTGTTACCGGTTACAGTTTCATCAAAGAAGTTTCCATTTTCATTTTTATACTCGGTCCAGTTATTGGAACCATAGTAAAGATATCCGGTAACTCCGTTTTGATACAGCTGCCAGAACAGCATTTTTGTCTGCAAACCAGTATTTTCAATCAGATGGTTTGCATAGGTATATCCCTTGTTATAGCCGGCGGAATAAGCCCACAGTTCTCTCTTATTGCCCTGTTCCTCAGCTGGTGCCACATAGGAATGTGCTCTGTCGTAGTAATCTCCGTAAACTCTTTCCCAATTAAAGTATTGCTGCCCTTTGAGAATCATGCCGGAAATCGTGCAGCTGAGATTGCGGATTTTGTCTGTGCCTCTTCCCTGGTAGCCTATCTTATCCAGTTCGCTGGAAGGCGTGAAAGCATACACCTGCGGGCAAAGAACAGTAGAACTGTCCGTATTAAACATTTCCTGCGCGCCATCCCGGATTCCTGCGGTATTGTCAAGGCTCAACGGACCATCGTAATAGTTATAGGGATACGGATGGTTTTCATGATACGGCACAACGGTTCTTGCGTCATCCCAATATTTTGCAATCGCTTTAGCACGTGTCTTTACATCATCTATAGTAGCACCGCTCGGATTACCGATTGCAGTCTGCTGTTCCTTAGACATAGGCTCGTCGGTGGTGTAGAAATAGAACTTATCCTTGATCAGTTCCCATTCGTTCGTCTTGGACAGTTCTGCATAAATATCGCCATATTTTACATAGTCCGCCACATTGCGGTCCATATATAAGTTTTTCCAGCCGCCGCCATTCGATGTCACACGAATGGATCCGACTCTCTCATTCGTAAGATAAGGGTTGCCGGGAGTCAAACCATCGGGGACGTCCATTGCAGTGATCCGGTTTTCCAGCAGATAATCATAAAATGCCTTATAATTTCCACCATAGTTGGTATCATTTGCCATATAAATGGAAGTATCAAGGGCAGTTTTCTCAGACAGCGCAAAATCCCAAACATATGCAAATACCTGCGCCGTTTTTACCTGCTGTCCCTGTGCATTACGGATGTTCAGCGTGGCTGTATACCATCCGCTTGGAGTAGTAGGCGTGCTTTTCAGACGAATGTAGAACGCCTGGCTTTTTCCTGCATTCAGCTGGAAAGATCCGATTGCGCTCAGAGGTGCTATCGGATCCGGCTGTTCGCCTTCCCGAATGATAGAATCCTCTGCACTGGTAGCGCCCAAAACACTTGTTACGTCCAGGTCGTCCACTGTTACGTACATCTGGTAGTACAGTTCTGCCGCGAGCGTATCGCCCTTCTCGTTTGTAAACGCTGTAATTTCAGCAGTCATGTTATCCTTCTGCTGCGCAGAATACAGGACAAACTGAGCGTTTTCAATTTCGTTTTTCGCCATGTACACAGAATATGTGTCCATGCCGGAAGGGGTGATGTCGTTGGTCATTACTTTTTTAAAGGAATGTTCAAACCACAGCGACAAGCTTGCGTCTTCATGCTCCGCCTGCTGTTTTTCATATGCATCAGCCGGGTCGTCCGCACCATACACGCCCCCTGTAAACGTGCCGATACACAGCGTCACAGCAAGTACTGTCGTCAAGCACGACAACAATAACTTTTTCACAATTGTCTCCTCCTAACAATAATCTCGCAAATCCGCAAAAATACCGCGTTTGCTTATGAAATTATATTACCATATTCCATATACTTTGTCAATAATGTATGAAAAGTTCCAAAGGGAAAGAAATCCTTTTGTGCAATCCCTTTACTATTTTTACATCTTTCTGCAAAAGTTAAAAAAATCTTAAACTTTTGTCATATTGAACCTTAAAATCCCTTTGCGTATGATAGTGTTACGGGTAAACAAAGAGCAAAAGAAACTATTGACAATCTATTAAAGAGGTGTTATACTAACTGTGCTATTCAAAATAGTACAGTTAGTATACACATTACAAACACAACAGAAAGGACTTCCCATGCTCGAAACAAAAAACTTATGTAAAATCTATAAGCCCAAAAAAGGCGTACCCGTCACAGCGCTGGATAAAATATCCCTTCGCTTTCCCGATAAAGGAATGATTTTCCTGCTGGGAAAATCCGGCAGCGGCAAATCGACTCTGCTCAACCTACTTGGAGGCCTGGACAGATATGACAGTGGTGAAATCATCATCAAGGGCGTTTCCTCCAAGGATTTCAAGCAAAAGCACTTCGACTCCTATCGTAATACATATGTAGGATTTATTTTTCAGGAATATAATGTGCTGGAAGAATTTTCTGTAGGTGCCAACATCGCTCTGGCCATCGAACTGCAGAATAGAAAAGCCAGCGACGAAGAAATTACTCAAATCCTGCGAGAGGTTGATCTGGAGGAATTTGGCAACCGCAAACCCAACGAGCTGTCCGGCGGACAAAAACAGCGTGTGGCAATCGCCCGTGCGCTGGTGAAAAAGCCGGAAATTATTATGGCCGACGAACCTACCGGAGCGCTGGATTCCAACACTGGGCGGCAAGTTCTGGAAACGCTGAAAAAGTTGTCCAAGAAAAAGCTGGTCATTATTGTATCCCACGACAGGGAGTTTGCAGAAAACTATGCGGACCGTATCATCGAATTAGCGGACGGCCGGGTAATCAGCGATATGGAGGTAGATGCCTCATCACCTGTTGAAGAAGCGTCTGCGCTTACCTACGACGGACAAGAAATACAAGTGCCGGCAGGGTACCACCTTACAGAAGAGGACCGAGCAGCCATCAATGCATATATTGAAGATTTGCAAAAGGAAGCAACTGTCCGGGTCGGCAGAAAAAAGGCCGGTAAAAAATTTGCTCCAACGGATACCACTAAAATCAAACCCGCCAGCGGCGAATCCTTCCATCTGATTAAATCTAAGCTGCCGATGAAAAATGCTTTTAAAATCGGCTCCAGCGGCCTTACCCATAAAAAGATTCGGCTGGTGATAACGATTCTTCTTTCCTGCATTGCTTTTGGCCTTTTTGGACTAGCAGACACCTTTGGCGCATACAATCATGTAAAAACTTGTACAAATTCTATTTATGATTCAGAAGTCAAATATGCCTCTATCGTCCGTTCCCGTAAACTTGGCAGCAGCATGAACGAATACTGGAAAAGCTATGGCTACCTGCTGGCGCAGGATCATATTGATACGTTTGTCAAAGATACAGGCATTGCCATGTCCGGCGTCTACGTGCCCGTAAATACCTCGCTCTCCTTTGATTCCCATATTGATCCGGAAGTAACTTTAACCGAGACTGAGATACAAATATATACCCGCGCCTTCACCGGCTTTGTAGAAATCACAGAAGAAAGCCTGAAACGTATGCATGCCAGTCTGGTAGCAGGCGCCTTACCCGACGGCAGCAAAAACGAAATCGCAATTAGCACCTATATCTTTCAAACCTTCCGGCAG
>CANRVI010000037.1 GCA_947643245.1 uncultured Clostridia bacterium
CGCAGTGCATGTTCCGTCATAGTAAATTCTGCAGGATAGTCGCCATATATTTTAATTATGGTATCCTCTTTAAAAAATATCGGCTTTCCATCATAGCATACCGCGCCTGTAAATACACCGCAGGAACCTACAGATGCCTGCCAGGAGTCTGTAGAGACTCCAAGAAACTTCCGCCAGTTTTTTGGATCTCCCAAGGCGCTGGCATATATCTCATTGATAGGTTTTCCGGCTGCATCTACTCCATATCGGCAGCCCCATAACCGATTTCCAGCAGCCACTACATAATCCATATCCGGCACAAGTCGGGAAACGGTAACGATTGTCCCACCCATTTGGACAATTGTTTTAGAGGCTGTAATTACAATATACTGATGCAGAGGATCTACTTTTTGAATACTGTAGTCTCCATTCAGCTCCTTGTCAGAAAAACCGGAAATCGTTACTGTATCCATATCAGAAAAGTTGGTAGTATATGCTACATTGGTTACGAAATCCCCTTTTCCACCGTTTACCAGCTTATATCTTTTGCGCATTAAACGCCTATAAGGCGTTTCTTTCTCCGTGGGGTTTCCATCCAAATCGCAGGGTTCTAAAACCACTTCAAAATAACCGTCTCCACCCGGACTGTATATCGCTCCGGTTCCTAGTTGGGCTACTGCTTCCAGTTTGCCCAAGTCCGTGAGATCCATCAAGTTGACATAAAACTTATCCGGAAAAAAATATACATACCCACCGGATACGACTCCTACTTTTTCTGTGTCCAATGTTTCAAACATGGCAGGTCCTGCCACATCCTTAAAATGTAAAACTCCATCGTCTTTATAATAAAAAGCGCGAATACGCTCTCCACGTACCGCAATCAGTGCGTTCTGATGAATCGTATCATTCAAACACAAATCCAAAGAAGAAAGCCCGTATATCTTATATTCTCCCAAATTCATAATTCCGCGCCTATCTCGTACAGATATTCTAGGAGAATGCTTTCCAGACATATTTTCCATATCAAGGAATCCGCCGGCAGCAGGCTTTGTACGTTTATCCAGTCCCGTAAATGCAGTAAGCATCGTCTTGCTGCGTTTGTTTGCTTTCAGTCCCGTTACTCTCATACTGCGCCCGCCTATAAAGTGATATTACCCACAGACAGGGGCATATGGGTACGGTTATACCAGTCACAAAAGGAAGTATACGCTGCTGCAAACAGTGCGGCCGCGTTGTTATATTGATTCATATCCTGAAGCAGTAAATTTGACCGCATCATTAGATAAAACACGTATAATTCCCCATAAGGGTCTTTGGCAAGCAGTTCCCTCTCTCCATCGTCTTCTCCAAAAGGCGTCCAATCCCCCCGCTCCGGTGAACCTGCATGCGTACAGATAATTTCTTCATACAGCATAGATTCAACATCGGAAAGCCAACGCAGTTTTGCTTCCCTGCCATAGCTGTCTCCAGTCATTTCGTCGCAGCGGGCAATTGCTTCATTTACAGTCATACAAATTTCCTCTCTTGCTTGGACTATGGCGCTGGCAGCGCCATAGCCCTTTTTATTTATATGAGGACGTCAGCCATTGGCATACGCCTCAATAAATGCTTCCGCGGCCGCATCCTGACGCAGTGAATTTTCAATCACTTCAGCATAGCGAAGCGGCACCTCCACGTTTTTTCCTGTCTGGATCAACATGTTTTCCCCATTAACAGCTACATACCGTTCTGTATCGTTTTTATTTTTTCGGGGAATAAAAACAGTTCTCATTTCTTCTTTTTCAGAAGTATTTTTCAAAGCTTTTGCCATATTTGCATCCTCATCTTTCAAAATAATTCTTTAGTTTGTTTCAATAGAACTGCCGTTGAAGGACGAACCAGATTCAACTCGCAGCATATATTCTTCTACCAGTCTTGCAGCTGCCTTTGTAGCTTTCCAGCCCACAGAGGATCTCTGATTCAGAGGATCGTTGCCATATCCTTTCTGTTTTACAATATGCTCGATTCCGCCGCCTCCAATGTCAGTGGTACCATATGCATTTGCTCCTAAAAACATAGTTGCAAAGACAGCAGCTCCATCCTTTCCGCAGTTTGCGGAAATAAGCTTGTCGCCGGACGCATAGGTTATCCCTGAAAGAGGTGCGTCCAGATAAATATATTTCGATGAAGTGTTCACGCCCACAATGGTTGCAAATACCTTCCCGGAAGTATTGGTATAATAAATATCCCGGCCTACAAGCGCATCTGTCACCGATTCAGAAACTGTTACCCGGCTTTCTGTGGCAATACCGCTTGTACAGGTCCCATCTGACGCAGAATCGGTATATGCAGTCACTGTCAACTCTTTTGCGGACCCCAGACTTCCATCATGATATACCTTTGCCTCCGTCGTTTGTACAAAGCGCACGCCGCCAAGGGTACCGATCTCTCCCTGAAGTACGGTAGCAGGATCTGTATATTTTTGAATGTCCAGCCACTGCCCCTCTGCATCCTGCATTAAATCGTATGCTACATATGGGTGAATTACAGCTACGTAAGAACCATCAATAGAAGGAGCATTCATAGCTTTTAGAATCGCTGCAGCTTTAAATACATCCTTTACACGTAGCTTCGCATCTGCGCCCAAATCGCTGCGGGAAGTGACTTCCGTCTCCTTGCCGTCAGCAGATACCTTCGGACAGTAATATACATTCGTACCGCCAATTATCTGATTACGAACGACTGTATCAATTGTTCTCCCCGCCTGATCTGCCAGCTGCTTTGTCGCTTCTACTACAATAGGATCCACACTGGTCAGTTCAATCATGTCTGTCAGTTCTACATAATCACCGTACTGGTCCACAGTGGTAGTTACAGGAACAACTGTCAGCTTACTTCCGGTAGGTGTAACGCCTTCCGTGATAGGCGTCAATGCCTTTGGCAGACTGGAAAATTTACGAAATTCAATGGTTTTTCCGCCGTTCTGCGGAATGGGACGTTTTTGCCCAAACTGGTCAAAAACAAGACTTGGTCCGGATAGTTCAATCAAAGTCTTATCGTAAAACGTCTTCATTTCTGCGGACAAGCCGCTTTCACTGCCTGGTGTCGCCACATATTCTTTGCTATTTGCCGGTGCGTTTACATTTACAAATGCCTGTGTACCATGTACAACCTCTCCCGCACCAAATAACTGCAAATCCAGCATTCCCTTACATGATCTTGTCATCTTTTTTCCTTTCTCCGCTGCTGCGGAATCAGAATTTTACTTTCGCGCCGTTCTCCACCCGCCGAAGAATATCCCGTATTCCTCGCCCGGTTAAATGCTCGACGCTGGTCTTTCGAGAAATTCCCGATTGGCCCTTGACTCCGTTTTCATCAGGCCGTGCAGCTTCCTTACGAAGTAGCTCTGCTGCTCGCTTAGTCCCGTTTTCCGTGGCCTGTCGTACAGCAGCTTGCAGCAACTGATTAAAATGTACCGCCTGCCATGCCTCTTCCATAGAAAATCCGGCACGGAGCATTCCACAAAAGCGTCTGTCAGACAGTTCCTTCTCCAGATTAAATCCCCGTACCTTTTGGGAAAGCGCTCCTGCTTCATCCAACAGTATTTGGTACTGCTTTGCAGCGCTTCGGCGGCGCAGTCTTTCTTCCAACGCTTTTTTCGTTTCGGTTCGACCAAGGGCATCCGCAATTCCATCGACATCTGTTTCCTGCATCTGGTACATAGCCGCAAGGCTTTGTATTATGCGTGCTGCTCCTCCTGGCAGTGTATCCGTCGGGGACGCAGGCACTGGTGCTATATTTTCCCCTTTGTCTGTTTCTTCCTGCACAGGGTCCCCTCTACTCTCGAGGGCAGGTCGTTCCCCGCTCTCTCTGCCAACCGGTGCAGCGGAGCGGCTCTGCTGTTTTACAGCTCTTTGGGCGCTGTCTGTGTGCTCTTTTTCATTTTCGGACTGTTCTGCAGCACAGTCTATCGTTTGCGCACTAGGATGTCCAGCACTTTGCACACCACTATTAGCGACGCCTTCTTCACCAAACAGGCGTAGATTCAATGAAACTTTTTTCATGCCAACCTCACTTTCTGACTTCGCGGAGTCTGAAGCTATTATAGCGACGTAAAAAGCTCCCGTCTCCCCCGTAAAATTGGATTCGCATTTTTGCAACAGAAAAGACGGCGTTACTCCACGCCGTCTTTTTGAATCAAGTGTATAAAAGATTTTCCACAAAGCGTATGCGCATCCGCACCCAGCAGTTCTGTACACGTTTTTCCAAGATCCCCAAAACAGGTCCGTGTACCCAAAGAAACAGAGGCAATTTTCGGTCCCGCAATGAGAAGCGGCACATACTCCCTTGTGTGGTCAGTCCCGATATATCCCGGATCACATCCGTGATCCGCCGTTACAATCATGCAATCTTCCTCTTCCAGCATTTCATATAGCTCCTGCAAAAAGCGATCCATCTCTATTACCGCCCCCGCATATCCTTCCGGATCACGGCGATGGCCATACTGCATATCGAAATCCACTAAATTTACAAAGCAAAGCCCTGCAAAAGATTCCCGACACATGTTCAGTGTTTTTTCCATACCATCGGTATTGGATTGCGTGTGTATTTCCCGGGTAATTCCCCTATGTGCAAAAATATCACCTATTTTTCCAATGCCGATAACTTCCATTCCAGCTTCTGCAATGCAGTCGCACATAGTTTTAGCCAATGGCTCCAGGGCATAGTCCCTTCGATTAGACGTCCGCACAAAGTTCGGCCCCTTTCCTACAAAAGGCCGGGCAATCACTCTGCCTACCGCATGAAGGCCAGACAACAGTTTACGGGCTTCCTCACAATACCGATACAAGTCTTCTATAGGAATTACATCTTCATGGGCAGCAATCTGAAAAACGCTGTCCGCTGAAGTGTACACAATCAGCTTTCCTGTTTCCATATGCTCTCGGCCAAAATCCCGAATCACTTGAGTGCCGGAATAAGGTTCATTGCATAACCATCCTCTTCCCCATTTGCTGCTGATTTCTTCCATCAGCTCCTGTGGAAATCCATCCGGATAGGTTGGCATTTTTACGTTGGAAACAAGACCGGCAATCTCCCAATGCCCGGTGACCGTATCCTTACCCACAGATACCTCACGCATACGCCCGTATGCTCCAATTGGTTGATCGATACGAGACCTGTCTGCAGGTAGCCCCTCCAGATTTTCAATGCCCATTTGTGTCAAAAAAGGCGCTGCAAAATTCTCACACCTGCACAAAGTTCCATAGGTATTGCTCCCGCTATCATCCCCATCTCCGTTATTATATCTGTCGGCATCCGGGGCTGCTCCTACCCCCATACTGTCTGCCACAATCAAAAATATTCTTCTCACACATTTTCTCCCGTTTCTTCACTCTTTATTTCTAATAGTATCACCACTTTATTTGTTGGTCAATATTTTCTGCCATGAAAATCCCATATTTCCAGAAATTAATCGTACCATTTCTTCGCCGCACGCATTATAATATTAGTAGTATATAAAGAGCGAGAGAATCTCTCCTAAAAAAACGGATTGCGCCTCTAGGCGCCGAAAGGCACAGGTTTAAAGTGGAAGTAATTATGATTAGTGGTGAAAAGCTGAAGGTGATGCTGTCCTCAGCAGATATGGAATACTATGCAATAAGCTGTGATATGCTGGATAGCGGCAATGCCCAGTCCCGGTGTGCGTTTCGCAAAATCTTAGAGGACGCCCGCGGACAATGCGGTTTTAATGCAGCCGGAGCGAAAGTATTTGTTCAGGTTTTCCCGTCAAAAGAAGGAGGCTGCGAAATGTTTGTAACAAAACTGGGAGACACTTCAAAAATGAGTTTTCAGTCCCAGACCAACCAGACCGGTAAGAAGTTTTTTTATGTTTACAGCTTTGATTGCTTAAACAAAATGCTGGAAGCATGCGCCGTGGTCCAAAGGCTGCAATACAGCGACGAAAGCTTTGCCTATACTGATACTAGACGAAAGCGATATTTTCTAACGCTGGAAACAGATATCCCCAATTTGTCGGAATTTGGCGGCCGCAAATGTCGTAGCAATGCACGCTTTTACATATCCGAACACTGTAGCCTGATTTGCGAAGGCGCGGTGGAACGCCTTTCTGCTTTGGCGTGACTTTATGCTAAAAATAGACTTCCCTGCAGGGAAGTCTATTTTTCTATTAAGTAGTAAAAATTTTAAATACCTCTTGACAAACAATACTATACAGTGTATAGTATATTGCAATAGGAGGTATATAGATGGATATGCAGCTAAAGCGCGGCCTGCTGGATATATGTGTCCTAGCCGCAATCAAACAAGAGGATTCCTACGGATATCAAATTATCAAAGATATAAAACCGTATGTAGAAGTCTCTGAATCAACTCTCTATCCGATTCTAAGAAGGTTGGAAAATGCAGAACAGCTAACAGTGCGTTCTGTAGAACATGCTGGAAGACTGCGAAAGTATTATCATATTACTTCCTTCGGATTGGAACGGATCGCAGCCTTTCAAGAGGAATGGAAAGAAATTTTATCAATTTATCAATTTGTAACAAGGGAGGAAAGTGAAAATGTGTAAGTCAGATTTTCTTGCGGCACTGGAAACTGCACTGCAGGGACTGCCCCAAAGCGATATAGAT
Source organism: uncultured Clostridia bacterium (assembly GCA_947643245.1). GTDB lineage: Bacteria > Bacillota > Clostridia > Oscillospirales > CAG-272 > Avispirillum. The sequence continues at coordinate 6,607 of CANRVI010000037.1, forward strand.
AAATCCGTCGAATATTACAACGAAATTCTCGACGATCAGATGGAAGACGGAATCAGCGAGGCTGACGCGGTAACTGCGCTAGGAGCTCCCGAAGAAATCGCAAAGCAAATTTTATTGGATACTACATTACCCAAACTCATGCGAGCCAAAGTAAAACCTACTCGCACACTGCGCGGCTGGGAAATTGCTTTGTTGATTCTCGGATCGCCTATTTGGGCTTCTCTACTCCTTGCTGCCGCTTCTGTTTTGTTTTCCCTATACATTACAATCTGGGCAATTATTGTTTGCCTGTATGCATGCAATCTCACTTTTGCTCTTAGTTCTGTGATCTGTCCGATACAAGGCTGTGTTTTCATCTTCACCGGACACTATGCCGCAGCAATGTTCTACTTTGGAGCAACCCTCGCCTGCTTTGGCATAACAGTACTTACGTTTTTGGGATTTAATAACATAACTGTCAAACTTATAACCCACAGCAAACAGCTTCTGCTGTGGATTAAATCTTTATTTCTCAAAAGGAGGCGCACAAAATGAATAAAACAAAAAAAATATGGATTCTTGCCGCAGTGATTTGTATCATTATAGGATGTATCATCGTGTGCGGTTCCGCCGCTTCGGTAGGCTTTGATTTTACTAAATTTAATACCTACACCCAAGAAAAGAAAACATATACCATAAAAGAAGCCTTTGAAAATATCGATATCCAGGCTACTGAAGCCAGCGTCATCCTGCTTCCATCGGAAAATGACACTTGCGAAATCGTCTGTGCAGAAAACGACAAAATCACTCATGCGGTGTCCGTTGAAAACAATACCTTGAAAATCGTACGCAAGGACACACGTAAATGGTACGAATACATCGGCGTATTTTACAGCATTTCCGATTTTGAAATTAAAGTGTACCTGCCCCTGAAAGATTATAACATTCTGCACACTGCCAGCGTTAGCGGCGATATCGTCATACCAGATACGTTTGCATTCAACGAGGTGGAGCTATCAACTACCAGTGGAGATATATTCTTCGAGTCAAAATCAAAAAATGCTTGGAAAGGAAAAAGTGTCAGCGGAAATATTGATGTAAAAAATATTGCCGGAGATGTCGTAAATATCCAAACTACCAGCGGAGAAATTGATTTGGAGGACGTTCTGGCAAATTCTATAAAATTAGGAACTACCAGTGGAGACATATCGCTGGAGAATGCATTAGCACAAAAAGAATTTTTTATAAAAAGTACAAGTGGAGAGGTATCACTAGAAAGCTGTGACGGAAGGGATATAACCATTAAAACCATCAGCGGGGATGTAAAAGGCTCCCTGCGCAGTGAAAAACAGTTTATTACTCATACCACCAGCGGAGATATTCGCGTGCAGGATTCTGCTTTTGCAGAAGAAAAATGTACAGTCAACACCACCAGTGGAGACATTCGATTTACAATAGAATGATAAAAAAGACCTTCACATAGGAAGGTCTTTTTTATTAAAGAATCATTGATTTGTGTCTCGACACATGACAGTTGATATTCACCGCTACTGGAAGCCCCGCAATATGGGTTGGCGCGTGATTAATACGCACAGCCAGAGCCGTTGTATCCCCTCCAAAACCTTGAGGGCCAATTCCTGTCTCATTAACAGCATGAAAAATTTTCTCTTCCAGCTGCCTGTAGTGAATATCCTCGGCAGGCGTATCTCGCAGCAGCGCCTCTTTTGCCAATAGAGCAACTCCCTCAAAATTGGCGCCGATCCCCACCCCCACAATAATTGGCGGGCACGGATTTGCACCGGCGCGCAACACGCTGTCCACTACAAACTGAACAATATCATCTTCTGTGGCAGAAGGCGTAAACATTTTAATAGCGCTCATATTCTCACTGCCAAATCCTTTAGGCGCAGCGGTAAGCCGTATCGCTCCTGCAAGCTGCGGATCCTTTGAAAAGAAAACGCGCAGCGCAGCCGGCGTATTGTCCTCCGTATTTGTCCGATCATACAATGGATCCCGGACAATTGACTTGCGAAGACTTCCATCCACATATGCACGATGTACGCCTTCATTGACCGCATCTTCTAAAATTCCATCGATATATATGCCCTGTCCGATTTCGCAAAAAAGCACCGCCATCCCCGTATCCTGGCAAATGGGTACATCCATTTCATCTGCCGCTGCTATGTTCTCTTCCAGGGTATCTAAAACTCCTCTGGCAACCGCATCCCGCTCTCTGGATTTCGCCGTGGAAATCAGTCGGCAAACAGCAGAGGGCAACCGATAATTCGCCTCAATAAAAAGCGTGCACACTGCGTCGGCTATAGCAGCATGATCTATTACGCGCACCGATCTCCCCGCTATTTCTATATACTTCTTTTCGTATTCCATGTATGGATTCCTTTTTTGCATCAATTATACAAGTCGTTGTAGAACATAATCTCTTCCGGCAGGCGCAAATTCAATTTGTCCTTTGCAATGTCAATAATATATTTCTCATCCACAGGAGCCTTGAGTTTCTCCTCCAGTTCATCTTTTTGATCCTGGAAAGCGGTTACCTCTGCCTTTTTTATATCTCGCTCTGTCCGGAGTGCATTAGATTTAAGCTGTAAGTGCACGATATAAATTCCCGCAAATACAGCCAGAGCAAAAATTGCGATCTTTACAAACATACCTGTATTTTTTTTACCCATGGATAAAGCCGTACCTTTCTTTGAACTTCCCATTTTCTTTTATGTAAACCGGACTTTTTTCGCCCAGCTTTTTTTCCATTTTTCCGTTTGACGAATCCGTCGCCTGCGCAAAATCCGCCGTTTTGCGGGGGCCAGAAGCTTGCAGACCCATCTCCCAACCCATATCAGCGGTTGGGTCAATAAATATAGGATGCATCCGATTAGTCCGCGGAGAAAAGCCACTACAGCACCAGCCTTCCCACACTGTAATAATACGCAAAAAATCCTAGCACACACCCCAGAAGCAAATACCACCGAAAACGCCCGTTGTTCAGAGCATACAAGAATATACAAAAGCACACGCCTGCGCTCAGTCCATACACTATATCCAGTAAATGAACAAAAATCAACTCGGACACAGGCCCTTTACCAATTTTTCCAATCCGTCGTATCGGCAGACGTCCAATCCACGATATATGTGCTACATGCACCGGAGTGATCCCGGCAAGCATTCGTGTAATGCGCAGCACATCATACAATACACCCAAAAACAGTCCCAGCAGCAGCGCATATAATGTGATCTGCAGCTGATATAAAATTACAATAAACTGCATTAGCCTAAAAACCGACGCAGCAGTCCATTTTTCTGGCTGGGCGCCTTACCATAATAGCAAAAAGAATTTACCACTCCTGTAATACAAATGTGTCCCGTTTCCGAGCTAAAGCTGTCTATTTTCAAATCTGTGCCTTCCACAGCAATCATCCCTCCGCTGTAGGACATCTCCACAGAAGTATCGGAAAAAGCAGACACATCGGATATCCCCGTCATTTCCAACTTTTTTCGATCATATAGAAATATATTCTGCGCCTGTACCGCTTCTTCATTCATAATGTAATCCTCCTATCCATTCACTAGTCAATTAAAGCTATGTGTAAGGAGGCCAAAATATGTCATTGCTCAATAATTTCGTACATAGAAGACGCATCCGCTTTTGCTACGTGCTCCCGTACATCCAATACACGAAACCGCAAAACTCGCTCACCGAAAGTAATTTCCACTACGTCTCCAGGCTTTACATCATAAGAAGCTTTGGCTCGACGACCGTTGACCTGCACATGATCGTTATCACACGCCTCGTTGGCAACGGTACGGCGCTTAATCACACGGGAAACCTTTAAAAACTTGTCCAGTCTCATTACACTGTCCGGATTCCTTTTCATACATTATTTATTCACAAAATAGGAGAAACAGCTCCGATATTATTATCGGAGCTGTCACAAAACATGCAAAA
>CANRVI010000038.1 GCA_947643245.1 uncultured Clostridia bacterium
ATTTTTTTTGATAAAGCTCTGTTCCACCCCGGATTAGTTTTGCTTCAAAATCGTTTACATGTAAAGTAGGACAGTCTGAAAATAAGCTTTCACAGGGATGTACCATTGAAATACGTTCTTCCATAGATGCACTTTCCAGCATTTCTATTGAATAAGCTTGATCAAGGCCAAACAAGCCGGAATGTGTGCGCCGCAGCGCAGCCATTACAGCACCACAGCCCAGTTTTTCGCCTATATCCGCACATAATGTGCGGATATAGGTTCCTTTGGAACAATGCACACAAAGCTTATATTCTCTGTCATTGATTTTTTCTGCGGTCAGTGTATCAATATGTATAGGACGGCTTTCCCTTTCAATTATTTCACCCTGTCGTGCTGCATCCAACAGTTTTCTTCCACCAATTTTGATAGCGCTGTACATGGGTGGTACTTGTTGGATATCCCCTATAAAAGAACGAACAATTTTCTGAACTACCGTCTCATTTGGAATGTTTTCACTGGTAGAAAGAATTTCTCCGGTAATATCCTGGGTATCAGTGGTAATGCCTAGACGAAGTATTGCTTCATATTCCTTATCACTGGATAAAAGAAATTCACTGGCTTTTACTGCGCGGCCAACAAGAACAGGCAATACACCAGTTGCAAGCGGATCTAATGTTCCGGTATGGCCAACACGAGGCGTATCGTATAATTTGCGCAAAATTTGCACAATTCTGTGGCTGGTGACGCCGGCATGCTTATCAATTACAATTACTCCGGATACAAGATCTGGTTTATCTTTTCGTTTCATAATTATTTTTCTTTCTGATAAGATTCGATTGCCGGCATAAATACAGCAATCATTTTTTCAGCCGCTTCCTTACAGTTTTCAGCTGTTATTGTGGCGCCGGCAGCACGTTTATGTCCTCCGCCGCCAAAAGCGGATAATATGGATGCTACATCAATATCGCAGTTAGAGCGGGCGGAAATTTTAAAAGTACCCTTATTGGATTTATTTTCTTTAATAGCAAGACCCACTAAAACACCTGAAACGCTTCTGGGAATGTCCACCATACCGCCAAAATCAAAATCAGATAAGTCGTGTTCTGCAGGCAGCGAAGCAGAAACACAAGTATATGCCAATTTTCCATTACAGGCAAGCTGTAGACGTTCAATTATCAATTTTTGTGCCTGTAGTTCTTTTATTGTACGACAGCCATGGAGGCGATGGGCAATGGCCGCTGTATCTTCTCCATTTGGGTCATTTTGAATGGTATTTAGGAGCGAGGCTGCTATTTGAAAGGTCTCAGGCGTGGTATTGCTATATTGAAAAGAGCCAGTATCAGCAGAAATGGCAGCATAAATACAGCGGCATATAGAAGGATCTGATGTAATTTTTTTTCTTCGTATCCATTCATTGTAGATATGAAAAATTAATTCCCCTGTAGCGCTGGCTTTTGCATTTAAATAGTATGGCGAAAACAGGGTGCAATTTTCATGATGATCAATAGATAAGGATACGCGGTTTGCCAAAAAAGATAATTGGCCCAGTTGCATAGGAGAGGCTACATCAATGGCCCATATAACATCAAAGTTATTTTCCATATTAGGCGTATATAAAAGTGAATCCTGTTGATGCAGCAAAAAATGAAGATAACCCGGAACGTCGGAAGTGCAGGTACAGCGTGCATAGCCTCCCAGCATAGTATAGAGCTTTTGCATAGCAAAAGCGGAACCTACCGTATCTCCGTCTGGATTGACGTGACAAAGAAGCAGAAGCTTTTTTTGTGCAGTAATATATTGTTCCATCAAATTACAGACTGCTGAAGCGTCCAAATTTGGAAAAAAATCTGATTTTGACGTCATGCTTTTTCGTCCTCTTCCGCATCCTCTATATCATGAAATTCCAGATTATTAATTTTTGCCGCAATATCTACCCCACGGCGGAGCGAATCATCTAAAATAAAGGTAAGTTCTGGGGTAATACGCAGATTGAGCCGTTGCGCAAGCTGACTGCGGATAAAACCGGCCGCGCTTCGCAGGCCGACGGCAAGTTCCTTTTTTTCTTCTGCGGTTGCATTGTCAGATAAGGTGGAATAAAATATTTTTGCATATTTAAAATCGGGTGTTACATCTACTGAAGTAATGGTAATAAACGCACCGGATACACGTGGATCCTTTACATCCCGCAAAATGTCGCATATTTCCTGACGGGCAGCGTCGCCGACCCGGTGTTGTCTATATTTTCCCATATTAGGCTCCATTCTCTCTACATGTGCAGAGATATTTACTTTGTTTATATTTAGGTTGTCCTATATTAGTATAGCATAAACAGGGCAAAAATGGAAGAGCGGGAAATGTTTCACGTGAAACATTTTAAACTGTCAAATAAAAAATCTCCCCATGTAAGAAGATTTGCTGTAAGTTCGCAATACAGCGCTAGCGCTCCACGGAGAGAATTTTTATTTATAAAAAAATTATTTTAACTTATATACTGTTCCTGTAGCGGTATCTTCTAAAATAACGCCTTGCTCTAACAATGCAGCGCGAATTGCATCCGCTTTTGCAAAATCTTTTTCTTTTTTTGCATCCGCACGTAGGGCAATCTGTTCCTCAATCTGGGCAATCCATGCAGAATCCGCGTTCTGCAGTGCATCCGCTTCCCGAATCTTTGCAGCGCCCGACAGCAGATTTAAAGAAAGTACCTGGTCAAAATCTGCAATCAATGCAAGCTTGGTTCCATCACTTATGTTAGCTTTTAACACATCATACAAAGCTGTAATTCCAAGGGCTGTGTTTAAATCGTTATCCATAGCTTCCCGAAAAGCATTTTGCAAAAAAGCCAGTTTTTCTTCCTCTACAGGCCCCTCCTGTAATTTTGCAATATTACGTAAAAGTTTATCGTAGGCTGTTGCGGCATTGTCTAAGTTTTCCCAGGTAAAAATTAACGATTTCCGATAGTGGGACTGGAGACAAAAAAAACGATATGCCATTGGATCGTATCCCTTTTCTTCTAAAAGGGATACAGTAAGAAATTCTCCACTAGATTTGCTCATTTTTCCGCTGTTGGTATTGAGATGCAGCACATGAAACCAGTATTTACACCATTCGTGGCCTACATATGCTTCACTTTGGGCAATTTCGTTGGTATGATGGGGAAAAATATTATCGACGCCGCCGCAGTGAATATCCAGGTATTCACCCAAATGCTTCATGGAAATACAGGAACATTCAATGTGCCATCCGGGATAACCCAGACCCCAGGGACTATTCCACTTCAGCTCCTGATCATCAAATTTTGATTTGGTAAACCAAAGGACAAAATCTGCTTTATTTTTCTTGTTATCATCCTTTTCTACACCTTCACGAACGCCTTCCTGCAGATCTTCTTCCTGAAAGTTATGAAAAGCATTATATTGGGAAATAGTGGAAGTATCAAAATACACATTCCCACCAGCTATATAAGCATGGCCGTCAGCCAACAGTTTCTTTATAACTTTAATAAATTCGCCAATGCATTTTGTTGCAGGTTCCACTACGTCCGGACGACAAATATTTAGCTTTTTGCAGTCGGCAAAAAATGCATCCGTATAATACTGAGCGATTTCCAAAACAGTTTTTTTCTCTCGCTTTGCTCCCTTAAGCATCTTATCCTCACCAGTATCAGCGTCGCTGGTAAGATGTCCCACATCGGTAATATTCATTACGCGCTTAACATCCAGGCCGCTGTAACGAAAATATTTTTCCAGCACATCTTCCATAATATAAGTACGTAGATTTCCGATATGCGCGTAGTGATATACAGTAGGACCGCAGGTATACATGGAGACTTTGCCGGACTCTCTGGGAATAAACAATTCCTTTTCACGGGTAAGGGTGTTATAAAGCTTCATATAGGATTCCTTTCCGATTTTGTGGATAGAAAGTATATTGAAAAAAGAACAATGGAAATTGAAACAAAATAAAGGGCAAAAATAAGAATATCCGCGTGAAGATATTGAAACAGAAAGCTGCAGCCGTTAAAGGCCATATGAAAGAAAAGAGAAGGCAATATAGACTGGTATTTTTCAAAGAGAAGAGCCATAAGAAAGCCAGTCAGAAAAGCATAGAAAAACTGCATTAAATCCATATGTGCCGCTCCAAAAATCAGAGCGGACAATAGCTGTGCCGCCAGCACAGGCATTCCTTTGCGAAGGCGAGTATAGATAAGACCACGAAAAACAACTTCCTCTAAAATGGGGACAAACAGGGACAAATACAAAACTTCCAGTAGAAAGCTTCCCCCGCCAAAGGTAAGAGAATAAAAATCTCCGGATTGTGTGCCTGATTCCGCTAAATATGGGAAGACAAGGGAAAGCAAAAATATGGAGACGGTCACAACAACCTGTGCCGCAGCCCCTAAAACAAAAGAACCGGCTGCAGGCGTAAGAGGCATTTTTGTAAGACAAATTTCTCGTTCAAAACGTTTTCCCCGAAAGGTATAAAAGAGAGTATAAAGCAAGATTAGCAGTAAAACGCAACCAATGCACACCGGAGCATAATATTTTGGAAACACATCCCAATATGCATTATAAAAAGCAGTATCGCTAAAGAAAGCGGATGCAGGGAGGCTTTCCCGTATTATATATATATACAGCATATTGATTCCTGTTTGTACAAGAAACATCACGCCCCAAATTAAAACAGCGTATAAAAGGGAAAGAAAAAAACGGGCGGAAGGAGAGAAAGTGCGGGTAGGCTGCGGCGCACCGCAACAAGCGCAAAACCGGTCTTTAGCCCGCAATCCTCCTCTGCCGCAAAAATCACAAGTGTATCGCAATATTTTTCCCCTCCCTTTTTTATATTACTTCTCTTCTAATTGTGCCAGACGTTTTTCCAAGGCTTGCAGGCTATGGCGTACAGCACATAGCTCTTGGGCCATAGGGTCAGGAATATGCACTTGATCCAAATCAATGGGATCTACCTTGTTCCCGTCTTTGCGTACAATATGCGCGGGAATACCTACAGCGGTACAATTCTCCGGAACGGGTCCCAGCACTACGGCGCCGGCTGCTATTTTTGCTCCGTTTCCAACGGTAAAGTTGCCCAGAACTTTGGCGCCTGCGCCGACCATTACGTTGTTACCCAGCGTTGGATGCCGTTTTCCGCATTCCTTCCCGGTACCGCCCAATGTGACGCCTTGGTATAGGGTACAGTTGTCCCCTATAATGGTGGTTTCTCCAATGACTACACCGCTGCCGTGGTCAATAAAAAGTCCATGGCCAATCGTTGCGCCGGGATGAATTTCAATGCCGGTAAAAAAGCGGGCAGTTTGGGATACGAATCGAGCAGCAGTATATTGCTTTTTCTGATACAGACAATTTGCCGCCCGATATGCCAGCAGCGCATGAAAACCGGAATAAAGCAGCGCGGCCTCAGCCCGGCTTTTCACAGCGGGATCCCGGTCACAGATGGCGTCTATATCTCGCCGTGCCTCCTGGACAAAGGAGCGGACACAGCGGCCTACGTGACCAAAAGAACGATTCCACGCTTTTTTATTAATAGTGATGGTTACTTTACCCATATACAACTCCAAATTTCATTTTGATCCAGTATATGCAAAGGAGAGAGGACCTCATTCCTTTGGCGTGCTTACATCTCCGTCGGAATTGTCTACCCGAACGATTAGTCCGTCCTCAAAATATCCAGTATAGGTTCTGCCGTCCGGCCAGGTATAAGTACCCTTACCCCACAGCGTATTATTTTGAAATTGTCCGGTATAGGTTTCCCCATTGGCCCAGGTATACTTTCCATCGCCCCACCGCTGATCGCCGCGAAATTCTCCTTCGTACACGCTGCCGTCGGCATAAGTGTATACGCCGTGTCCTTCTTTTGCACCTTTTGCGTAAGCACCCGTATAGGAGGATCCGTCCGCCATAGTATGGGTGCCTTCCCCATCTTTCAAGTCATTTTTAAAGGTGCCTGTATATGTGCTTCCATCCGCCCAGGTGTAGGTACCCTGTCCAGATTTGTTTCCGTTTTCATATTCTCCTTCGTACACGTCTCCGTTGGAGAAAGTGCATTTTCCATGTCCATGCTGGCGGTCTTCGTAAAAGGACCCTTCATACACATCTCCATTTTCTCGGGTTAGCTTGCCGTCTCCGTGTTTGACCAGGTGCTTTACTTCCCCTTCGTATACATCTCCGTTAGAATATTCCAGTGTACCGTCTTCCCCATTATAGGTAGCGGTAAGGCCTTTTACTGCGTCGTCTCCCCCGTAGGAGATTCGACCGGTAGCGGGCATGCCTTCACCGTTTAAGATACCCACAAAGGATACGGAAAAGCCGGTTTCAAAACGGTATTTTACATAACGGATTCCAAAAAGATATAAGACACCAAGAATCAGAGCGGCGCTGATGATAATAGATACGCCGATAATAATGATATTGGTGCGTGTTTGAAAGCCCGTTTTCATTTTGCGTTTTGTTTCTTTAGATTTAGCAGCCATGACGGCCTCCTTTTACACCGGTTTTACAGGTCCTTCCAGGCGGAAATCATATTGTCCGTCAGCTCTAACAGCTCCGGAATGAAAAGTGTAGCTAGAATAGCGATGACAAGCAGCAGAATACCGCCCACTAGGATGAAAGCAGGAGAGCTTCCCTTTTTTGTATAGCGGACCTGCGCGTGGTATTTTTTCTCTTCAAGAACATACAGTCGCGCGCGGTCTATATCTAGCTTAGGCTTTTTCTCTGCCGATCCGGTGAAAAAGCGACGAATTGTGCGGCTCCATTTTTTTCCGGACTTTGCAGGGATAAGACATGCATTCATATTAGCGACGGCCACACATTTACGAAGCACCTTTCCCTCCTGAAGAGCATGTCGCCGGCCCCATTTGGAGGAAAGGCCCAGTTCCCCCAGTGTTTTTGCACGTTCTGGGGACAGGCTTTCCGTGTCGACAAGCGCACGCACCACACCGCCCAAATACCGTTTGTTATATACGGAAAGAATTCCGCCGACAAGCATACCGGCATACAAGCCCCAAATAATTACGGCAAGGGACATGGTAGAATTTTGGAGAGAAAAGTTAATATATAATAATACATCCGGCAGCATAAGAATCCCCTCCTTATAATTGGGATGAACAATATGTGGAAGAACGATTTAAATAACCCTCGTACAAGCGCTTAGTTCTTTTTCAAAACGTCCACACCCAGATACTTACGCAGTACTGGAGGAACGGTCACACTTCCATCTGCATTTTGATTCTGCTCTACAATCGCAGGTAAAATCCGGCTGGTGGCCAGTCCAGATCCGTTCAGGGTGTGAACAAATTCCGTAGCTCCGCCACCGTCTCGCTTAAATCGGATGCTTCCCCGGCGGGCCTGATAATCTCTAGCATTGGAAACAGAAGAAACTTCTTTGTATCCATCCATGGAGGGAATGTGAATTTCAATATCATATGTCCGGGCCATAGAGGCAGAGCAGTCTGCAGCAGCTAGCTTTACTGTGCGGAAGTGAAAGCCCAGTCCTTTTACAAGCGCTTCTGCTTTTCCTACCAGCTCTTCAAAAGCCGCATCGGAATCTTCCGGCCTGGTATACTGCACCATTTCCACCTTATTGAACTGGTGTCCGCGTACCATGCCCCGTTCGTCTGTCCGATAAGAACCTGCCTCTCTGCGGAAGCAGGGAGTGTAGGAGATATATTTTCTAGGAAGATCCGCTTCTGTGAGAATCTCATCCCGGTGCAGGGAGACCAGCGCCGTCTCAGCGGTGGGCAGCATAAAGCGCCGCCGTTCGTCTTCTGCGGTTTCCAGCCAGTATACCTCATCTTTGAATTTCGGAAACTGACCGGCAGTCAGTCCGCATTCATATCCCAGCATATGGGGAACCAAAACCAATTCGTATCCGTCGGAAAGGTGCGTATCGATAAAATAGTTCAGCAGCGCCCATTCCAGCCGGGCACCCATGCCCCGATAAATCCAAAATCCGTTGCCGGAAAGCTTTGTTCCCCGCTTATAGTCGATTAGCCCCAGATCGGTACACAAATCTACATGGTTTTTCGGCGCAAAGTCAAAGGAGTGGGGATCGCCAAAATAGCGGATCGGTTCATTGTTTTCTTTGCCGCCGGGCGCCAGATCCGCATCCGGCAGATTGGGCAGGCCTAAGAGCAAAGTATTATATTCCGTTTCCACCTGTGCCAGCTTTTCATCGCCCTCCTTGATCTGGGAAGATAGCTCTTTCATGGCGGCAAAAACAGCGGACGGGTCCTTTCCTTCCTTTTTCATCTGGGGAATCTGTTTGGATACCCGGTTCTGTTCTGCTTTTTTTGTCTCATTTCCACCGATAATTTCCCGGCGCAGGGTGTCTAGCTCCAGGATTCGGGCAATATCTTCTCTGGCGTCTGTTCCTTTGGCTGCCAGTCGGCGGATTACATCTTCCGGGTTTTCACGGATTAATTTTACGTCAAGCATAGGTGCAACTCCTCATTCAATATATGTTTATTCTTCCGTAATTTTTTTACCGCATACGGTTTCCAAAAGGGACTCCAAATCGTTTTCGTCGGTATATTCAATAGAAATCGTTTTTCTGGAGCCTTTTGGCGAAATACGGCACCAGCGACCGGTAAGTCCGGTGACCTTATGTTCCAAATCCGAAACATAGTTTACCTGCACGCCCTCTTCTTTTTTGTGAGAGGAGGGGCGTTTATTCTGGGCTTTTACCGCTGTTTCTGTTTCTCGAACAGACAGATTGCGGGCCACAACCCGCTGCGCTAGGGCTTCAATACTCGTTTTGTCCCGCAGTCCCAGAAGTGCGCGGCAGTGCCCGGCGGTCAGTCTTCCGTCCTGAAGCATGGCGGCAATACATTCCGGCAAATCCAAGAGGCGCAGAGAATTTGCAATAGCGCTGCGGGATTTTCCCAGCCGCCCGGCCACTTCTTCTTGCGTAAGATCAAACTGGGCAAGCAGCGTTTGATACGCCTGTGCTTCTTCATAAGGGTTCAAATCCTCTCGCTGCAGGTTTTCAATCAGCGCCAGTTGAGCGGTACGTAAATCATCCGCCTCTAAAATCAGGGCGGGGATTTCCGTCAGTCCTGCCAACTTGGACGCCCGCCACCGGCGTTCTCCCGCAATAATCTGATACAGGCCGTTTTGTCCTTCACGTACCAAAATCGGCTGGAGTACCCCGTTTGCCGCGATAGAATCAGCTAGCTGGGATAGGGCTTGGGGATCGAAATGCTGTCTTGGCTGATCGCTTTTGGGCTCTACCTGGGAAAGGCGCAGCGCTACGACGCTGTCCTGGGAGGGAGCAGGGGTGTTGTCGGAAAAGATCATATCAAGTCCTCTGCCGAGGGCAGGTTTTTTTGCCATATCTTTACTCCATTCTGCCGCCGGCCGGCGGCATCGTTCGGGGAAAAATCTCTCTTTATATGAACGAAGCGCAGTTTTTTATAAAACGCGCCCGACGAGTTCCTTGGCAATTTCCATATAGGCCAGGGATCCCTTGGAATATTTATCATGATAGAAAATCGGCTGCCCAAAGCTGGGTGCTTCAGAAAGCTTCACATTGCGTACCACGGGGGTTTTAAACAGCTTGTCCGCATAGTAACGCTTCAACTCCGCCAATACCTGGGTAGAAAGATTAAGGCGCCCATTGTACATGGTGATGAGGATGCCGGTGATGGAAAGAGAGGGATTGTACAACTGCTTCACTTTTTTAATGGAAATCATCAATTGAGAAAGGCCTTCCAGCGAATAATATTCGCATTGCATAGGAATAACTACACCGTGAGAGCAGGACAGAGCGTTTACGGTAAGCATGCCTAAAGAGGGGGGACAATCAGTAAAAACAAAGTCGAAATCCTCTCCAACGGCGGCGAGAACGCTGCGCAGAGAATACTCTCGTTTTTCCCGGTCCAGCAGTTCAATTTCGGCCCCCGCCAGATCCATGGTGGCGGGAAGGAGCCAAAGCCCGTCGAATCGGGTTGGCACAACTGCGGCTGCCGGGGCGCAGCCACCCAGGAGAGCATCGTACATAGAATAGCGCAGGGATTTTTTGTTTTGGCCTACGCCACTGGTGGCGTTCCCCTGAGGATCCAAATCTGCAAGGAGCACACGAAAACCGAGGCTTGCGACGCAGGCGGCTATATTCACAGCGGAAGTGGTTTTGCCTACACCGCCCTTTTGATTTGCAAATGAGATAATAATAGGTTCGCCCACTACACATCCTCCGTATATAAATTCATACCTTATATTATAAGGCTACCGGGGATTTTTGTCAACAGATAGCGAGTGACTTTTGCTCCTTCCTGGGAAAGTTCCTGCTTATGAAAAAGGGAGGAGAGACACCTCTCTCCTCCACGAAATGCGTTTATTCTCCTACTGGTGTTCTTCCGCCGTCCTGGG
>CANRVI010000039.1 GCA_947643245.1 uncultured Clostridia bacterium
TTAGAGCCTACAGGTATTGCAGATATAGTAACATATACATCAATTGTAAAGACGTTCCGTACCCTGCGGGAAGGACAACAGACAAGCGCTGGCTAAGGCAAAGCAGCGCATAAGAGAAAGGCGAAATAGAAATGGCATATATCGATATAAATAATGATGAAGAACGTGTTCGTCAAATGCAGAATTACCTCAGAAAACTCTCCCGTTGGACAGGAGATCCGGCGCTATATGTAAGGGGAGACGGCGAGTATGGGCCTAACACAAGAAACGCGGTGCAGCGTTTCCAGCAGACACAGGGCATTTTACCTACGGGAGAGGCAGATCGTGCTACTTGGGAGGCGCTTTGTGCAGTCCATGACAAACAAAAGGAATACTACGAGGACAGCAGACCTATTCGTCCATTTCAAGGGGGAGCAGGATGTCGGATGGAAATGGGAGAACGCAGCAATCTGGTGTGCATTTTAAAAATTATGCTCAACGAAATTAAATTATTTTACGACTGCTATGCATATTTGCCTCTGAATCACAAGTATGATCAAGCAACTGCAGGCGCAGTTATGGAATTTCAACGGGTGGTGGGGTTGGAGCCTACCGGAATTGTGGATAAGCGCACCTGGAACCGGCTGGCGGAGGAATATGATTTGGCTGTGAAGGAAGGCGGCGCACAATAAAGCAGGGCGCGAATGCGCCCTCTTTTTTGATAATCCCTTTCCGAAATCTTGCTTTTTTATATACGGTTTGCTATAATGTTGCATTATAGATATGCTAAGCAAATTCGGAAAGGGATTATATTATGGAAATATTTGAAAAAAACGATAAGCGAACGCATTACTGCGGTACCCTGTCCGCTGCAAACGCAGGTGACCATGTCTGCGTACTAGGCTGGTGTCAGCGCCAAAGAGACTTGGGCGGGCTGATTTTTATTGATCTGCGGGACCGAACAGGAATCGTGCAGCTTGCCTTTGATGAAAATACAGATAAAGCCGTTTTCGACAAAGCATTTTCTGCGCGTTCGGAATTTGTGCTGTGTGCAAAGGGCGTTGTTCGGCTCAGAGGAGAGGGAGCTGTCAACGATCAGCTTGCTACCGGACAAATTGAAATCGCGGTGGAAGACCTGAAAGTACTGTCTGATGCCAATACGCCGCCTTTTCCGATTGTAGAAAATAGCACCACTAACAGCGAAACTCGCATGCTTTATCGTTTTTTGGATTTGCGCCGGCCAGATATGCAGAATAATATAATGGCCCGCAGCAGGATCAGCGGAATTGCTCGGCAATATTTCGCAGAAAACGGTTTTATAGATATCGAAACGCCAACTCTAATAAAGCCGACGCCGGAAGGCGCAAGAGACTATCTGGTACCTTCCAGAGTGCATCCCGGATGTTTTTACGCACTGCCTCAATCCCCACAGCTGTACAAGCAAATGTTGATGTATGCTGGCTTTGATCGATATTTTCAGATTGCTCGCTGCTATCGTGATGAGGATCTCCGAGCAGACCGTCAGCCGGAGTTTACCCAGATAGACTTGGAAATGTCCTTCGCAGATGAAGAAGATATCATTCGTCTAAACGAAGGCTTTTTAAAACGCGTCTTTCAGGATTTTATGCAGCTTCCTCTAAAAACGCCTTTTCCTAGAATTACTTATGCTGAGGCGATGCGCCGCTTTGGAAGTGATAAGCCGGACACTCGGTTTGGTATGGAACTATGTGATTTGTCCCATGTAGTAAAGGACTGCGGATTTTCTGTTTTTGCCGAGTGTGTGAAAAACGGCGGAAGCGTGCGCGGCATCAACGTATCCGGCGGAGCGTCCATGTCCAGAAAGGAAATAGATTCTCTGACAGAGTTTGTAAAAACTTACGGTGCGAAGGGGCTTGCCTGGTACAAAAATGCCTCGACTCCGTCGTCTTCTTTTGCAAAATTTTTGAGCGAAGAAGAAACAAAATCGATTTTGCATACTATTGGAGCAGATGAGGGAGATTTGGTGCTGATCGTAGCAGCAAAGGACAAAGTGGTATTTGATTCTTTAGGAGCGCTTCGCTGCGAAATTGCAAAGCGTCTCGGCATGATCGAAAAAGGCCGTTACGATTTTCTTTGGGTTACTGAATTTCCTTTGTTTGAATATGATGAAGAAGATGGCAGATACTACTCGAAACACCATCCTTTTACTATGCCTATGGAAGAAGATATGGAAAAACTTACTTTTGATCCAGGCGCTGTTCGTTCCCGTGCGTATGATATAGTGCTTAACGGTACGGAAATAGGGGGAGGCTCTGTCCGTGTACATACTGTGGAGCGGCAAAAGCAGATGTTTGCAGCGCTTGGCATTTCTGAAAAGGAGGCGGAGGAAAAGTTCGGATTCCTTCTTCGTGCTCTCCATTATGGTATTCCACCCCATTTGGGGCTTGCTTTTGGATTGGATCGCTTGGTGGCGCTGCTTCTCGGCACCGAGGATATCCGTGAAGTAATCGCGTTTCCAAAGGTGCAAAATGCATCGGAACCGATGTCTGGATGTCCAAGTGCTCCGGACGATACGGCGCTGGAGGAGCTTTCTCTGCAGGTTTGTGCTGAAGTGGAAAAAAAGTGAAATTACATGAATAAAATGCAGGGAATTGTTTCCTCAAATTTGCGTTTTTATGAATGTAATGAAAAAAACTTCAAAAAAAGCACCAAAATATATTGAATTTTTTGACTGACCATGGTATAATTCTACCATAGAGGAACAGTTATTAAATTTTGTTGTTCTGATTATTATTAGGAGGATTAGAAAATGAGAAGATCTTTATCTCTCGTTTTAGTAGCGGCAATGCTGCTGTCTATGGTGATTTTCACTATCCCCAGTGCATCTGCGGCTGCACAAAAGCCTAAGCTTGACTGGGGTAATGCCTATGCCACAGCGTATCGCTTCGGCGGAGAAGTATATTATTATGAAGTTACCGGTAGCGGCGATTATAAGCAAGCTAAACCGTCAAGCGATGGTGAGCTTGTGAACGATGAGATTAGCCCTTCAACGGATGATGTAATTAAGTTGGATGGTAAAATCGACGAAGGAGAATGGGGCAAGCCTGCTCTTTCCATTAGCTCTGAATATGCTTCCCACTTCAGTGGCAAGAACGGCCAGAAAAATGTGGATATTGATTCTCCTTCCAAGGAAAATACATATTTTCAGACAAACTTTAAGCATGCTAGTTTCAAAGATCTTAAATTTGATCCCCTGCAGTTTGATGCGTATTTCCTATGGGATGACGACTATTTCTACATGGCTGTAGACGTACTGGACTTGGACGGCCATCATAACCCGAAAGATTCAACAAAGACGGAAGGCGCCTGGAACGGCGATGCTATTCAGTTTAGACTGGACCCGGACGGCCCGAACTCTGTCAAAGATGGTGAAGGCTATGACGGAAAAACCAATCCTTATCCGTGGAAGCGTATGAAGTATGCTTGGCAGGATACTTATTCTGAATTTCCAAACTTTATTGTTTCTCTTACACAGGATATAAAAACGCAGAAAGTGTTTGTAGAACGTTGGGATGCTGCAAAACGTTACAATGTTGTGGAAGTTCCCCCTGCAAAACCTGGCGATGCGGTAACCTATACAGGTTCTGAGTCAGATGTTTCACAAGGTGTAGGCGAGTATGGATGGGGTCCTGTATATGCTTCTGTAACAACAGTAGAGGATCCTGATTATGCAGCTGAACTTTGGTTCCGTACCCGCACACAGTATGAAATCGCTATTCCGTGGGAATATATGGACAGTGCTAAGGAAATTATTGAGTCCGGAGAATATTTTGAACCGGAAGTTTGTATGCAGCTTGGTATGTCTTTGGCATTGATGAACGGACAGTTTGGCACAGGCGGCGACTATGACTCCGACTTGGAATGGGGTAATGGTGTAACCAGAGATGCAAGTTACCATCATTACGAAGTTGCCGGCGGTTCCAACTGCTTGGTATTGGATGGTACAGATTTCAGAGAAGCAGACATTTGCACCCATGAAACTTTTGCAGATCCTACCTGTGAAAATGGATATAAGTGTACAAACTGCGGATATGAAAAGGGCCACAGTCTTGGCCATGTATATGAATACTCTGAAGCTTCTCTTCCTACGGCCGACGCTGTAGGCGGTATGACAGGTACTTGTACAAGACCTGGTTGCGGATATATTGTTAAGAAGTTTATTCCGAAAACAGAATATGAAAAGGTTGGATCCTTTACTGAAGATCAAACGAATTTGAAAGCGTTGCCAGATTACTTTGACGTTTCTGATACAGAAGAAGAAGAAACTGGCTGGAACAAATTGTGGGCATATTCAGATGGCTCGTTCTACAAAGATAACAACGGACAAACAAGAGGTTCCTACGAGATTTGGAATGGTCAGGCTGTGGCCAATTTGACACAGCTAAACTTTACAGGTACGGCATTCTGGGAAGATGATGCGGATGACTTGCTGTCCTGGAGCTATTCCATAGATGTAAATATGCAGGATTACAGCTTCCCGAAAGAGGGCGGCGGTAAAGATGACAATGCCAACAACATGGTAGGTGAAAGCGGATATACTTCTGGTATCTACATGTGTTATGGCGGAAATGAAAAGAACGGTTATTATGGCGGCCTTTGCTATATTCCTGACGAAGATCAGTACTATTTTGCAATCTTCCGTGGAAACCGCACAGAGTCTACAAAGGTTCATTCTACAGAGCAGATGGAAAAATGGGCAATTGCCTATAATAAAGTAGATAAAGCCACGGCTGCAGAACTTATTTCTTTTAATGAATGGCACACCCTGAAAGTCGTTTATGATGATATCACTCAGTCGTCGTTTGTATTCTGGGATGGCGAACTTATGGTATCTGCGTTTACTGACCTCAGAAAGCATGTCAGAAATGATAATAAAGGCGCTCCGGTTATGAGAACGTTTGACGTACAGTTCTATGCAAAGAACATTGAAATTGAACGTCTGCGGAGTGAAGCTCCTATTCCTGACTGGGATAACAAGCCTGATGAACCCGGCCCTGGTGGAGATTACACAGTCACTGTCAATGGTCAAGAGTTGAAGTATTCTGCTGGTGATCAAGTAACCATTAAGGCGGACGCTTTCTATGTAAAAGATAAGCTGGGTTATCGTTTTGCAACCTGGAGCGGCGATGTAGACGCAATTGCTGATGCAACTCAAAATGAAGCTACTTTTACAATGCCTGCAAAGAATATTACAATTACCGCTGACTATATTTTAATTGGCGATACGAATGGTGATGGAGTACTTGCTCCTGCAGACGCGCTTCTTGTTGCCAGAATGGCAGCAGGAAATATGCCGATGGCATCAGCCGGCGATATTAATGGTGACGGCGATGTAACTTCTGCGGATGTTATTCTTATGAAGCGTTATCTTGTAGACAGTTATATTCCTACAAAATAAGTTGTATAGACTTAAAAAGTTCCCACAGATTTCTGTGGGAACTTTTTTGATTATTGTTTTCGTTTGTCACGAAAGCAAATTGCTGCGAGTAAACCGAAAATTAACGCTGCGGCAATTCCTGCGGCAGCCGCACTGATTCCACCGGTGAGCACTCCGATAAGTCCGTTCTTATCTACTTCTTCTCGAATGCCTTTTGCAATCAAATATCCAAATCCAGTGAGTGGTGTAGATGCGCCTGCTCCTGCAAAATCAATTAAATATTTATAAATTCCACATCCGCCTAAAATCACACCGGCAACTACATATGATACTAAAATCCGGGCAGGTGTCAGTTTGGTTTTATCAATCAGGATTTGTGCGATCACACATAAAAGTCCCCCTATCAAGAAGGCCCAAATATATGGCAGTATAATATCCATTATTTTCTCCTTTATAGTATATCTGACGAGATGTGAACCAAATGCGCGATTCCGGGAATAGAAGCCCCCTGCTGAATTGCGGTAGGATTCATCAATGCTCCAGTTCCAATAAACAGTATATTTGCAACCTGTCCTGTGCGAATTCCTCGCAAGACCTGTGCCGCTAACACGACAGCGCTACATCCACATCCGCTGCCACCCGCGTGCTTGTCCTGACCGATCCGATCATAAATAATCAATCCACCGTCACAATGTACAGCAGATATGTCCAGTCCCTCAGCTGCTGTCAGATCACATAAGATTCGGCTGCCTTCAAACCCTAAGTCTCCGGTCATAATAATATCAAAGTCTCTGGGCTGACTGGACGATTCTTTGAAATAGCGTAAAAGCGTATCGGCAGCTGCCGGAGCCATTGCAGCTCCCATATTATTTGCATCTGTAATTCCTGCATCAATGGATTTTCCAATACATACATCAGAGATTACAGGAACCGGACTGCCATTGTAGGATGTATTGACAAAATCTTCTTTCTTATTGGAAAGAATGAATGCGCCGGATCCAGTGACAGTCCACTGTGCTGTTGGCGCACGCTGTCCACCATATTCCAGTGGATATCGGAATTGCCGCTCCGCTGATGCATTATGAGAGGATGAGACAGCAGCGCACCGATTCATATGAGAAGAGCACAGGAGAGAGGATAACAACAGTGCTTCGGCGGCTGTAGAACATGCGCCGAATAGCCCTAAAAAAGGAGTGTCGAAGTTAACTAGACCGTAGCAGGAGCCGGCACATTGATTGAGGAGATCGCCTGCCAGTATTGCTTCTAAGTCACTATCTTTTTTTACAGCGTAGTTGAGAGCGCGGGAAAGGGCCAATCGCTGCATTTCACTTTCAGATTTTTCCCAGGTATCGCATCCAAAGGTATCATCGGCATCCCCTACTATATCGAAGTATTCTCCCAGCGGTCCTTTTTTTTCATGCTGACCCACTACTGTTGCAGAGGATAAAATATAAACTGGCTTTGGTATTTGAATAATATTTCCCATTTTTTCTCCTATTGCACAATTGCGTTCAATTATATAATTAATGTTATGATGTAATATATCACACCATAAATAGCGCCGGCAGTGATGCCGTACAAAATTACAGGACCAGCAATAGTGAAGATTTTTGCACCTACTCCTAAAACAAATCCCTCTCCTTTGGCATCTAGTGCAGACGAGGCTACAGCGTTGGAAAATCCGGTAATAGGAACCAGAGTTCCCGCTCCGGCATGTTTGGCGATTCGGTCAAATACGCCAATTCCGGTTAACAGCGCTGCGAGAAAAATCAACGTAACGGAAACCAATGTGGCGGCGTCTTTTTCTGTTAGAAATGTCATATAAAGATCTTTTAGTCCTTGGGCAATTACACAGATAAAGCCACCGTACAGAAATGCGTTGATACAGTTTTTGGCACAGGGCGACTTTTGTGCCCTGGCATCGGCATACTTTCGATAGGACTTTTTATCGATTTGCATAAGCTATGCTTCCTTTCAAATGAGCTGTCATGAAATAGTATTTTCCAATGTGGACACTTTTAACCGTATGGTCATGAATATTTCATTGACATTCATTTTTTACTTGTGTATAATGAACGTATAGATCAAAGCGGCAGTAGTATTGCTGTTTTGATTGAATTTGTTGAGAAAGGCATGGAGGATATTTATAATGGCACTTTGGGAGGATATTGCAAAAAGCGCAAAGGATGCGGCTGCATATACTGTAAAGAAAACAGAGGAGCTGACGTCTATTGCAAAGATCAAAATGTCTATTCGTAGTGAAGAGAACAATCTGGACAAATGCTTTTCTGAAATCGGCAGTTTGTACTATGCGTATCAGCGACAGGGGGAAGATCATACATCTGAGATTGCAGCCCTTTTGATGGAGGCAGATCAGGTAAAGGAGAAAATCAAATGCCTGCGAGATTCTCTGGCTAAGCTGCAGAAAAGTGTGATTTGCCCAGGCTGCAGCGCACAGGTGACCACAGAATATGAGTTTTGCCCGCTGTGCGGCGCAAAACTGAAGGATGCTGCTACATCTGGGGAACAGAAGAACACGGACGACGAAGCTTGAGTTGATGGAAAAATGCATGCCGCACTTGACAAAAAGACTGCGGCATGCTACAATTTATAAAAATGCAAAGGCTGGGAAGGGAAGAGTACTTCGCATGTGTTGCTATCAGAGAGCGGTGGGCGCTGAAAACACCGCAGCAGACA
The DNA here is from genome assembly GCA_947643245.1 of uncultured Clostridia bacterium. Taxonomy (GTDB): domain Bacteria; phylum Bacillota; class Clostridia; order Oscillospirales; family CAG-272; genus Avispirillum. The sequence goes on from CANRVI010000039.1 coordinate 8,093, forward strand.
GCGCAGGAAGGTAGTCCCGGAGCTGCAGGACTGAAAAATTAGTAGGTTCTGCCGTGTCCCGCGTTAAGGGAAGGGAAATGATAGTTTTCTATTAAGCGCGCCTTTTGGCGAATGCAGGTGGTACCGCGCATATTGCGTCCTGATTTATCAGGGCGCTTTTTATTTTAGTCGTATATATGCAAAGAAAGGAATAAACATAAAAATGAAGAAAGAGCTACCAAAAACCTATGCCCCAGCGGAATTTGAAGAACGTATTTATTCTGCTTGGTGTGATGCGGGATACTTTGCTCCCGATCAGGATAGAACTAAGCCCCATTACTCCATTGTAATCCCACCACCGAATATTACCGGACAGCTGCACATGGGCCATGCCTTAAACAATACGCTGCAGGATATTCTGATCCGCCACAAGCGTATGTGCGGATATAATACTTTGTGGATTCCGGGAACGGACCACGCTTCTATTGCGACAGAAGCTAAAATTGTAGAGCAGATGCGCAAGGATGGCGTGACGAAAGATGATATCGGCCGAGAAGGATTTTTGGAGAGAGCTTGGGACTGGCGTGAAAAGTACGGAGGTCGAATCATTGAACAGCTGAAAAAGCTGGGATCTTCCTGTGATTGGTCCAGAGAACGGTTTACGTTGGATGAAGGTTGTTCTAAAGCTGTACAGGCCGTTTTTATTAAATTGTACAACGAGGGTTTGATCTATCGTGGCGAACGGATCATCAACTGGTGTCCTAAATGTCTTACCTCTATCTCTGATGCGGAAGTAGAGCACGAAGAACAGGCCGGTCATTTCTGGCATATTCAGTACCCATTTGAAGATGGTAGCGGGTATGTGGAGATTGCTACTACTCGTCCGGAAACACTGTTGGCGGATACGGCTGTAGCCGTCCATCCTTCTGACGAACGATATAAAGCTCTGGTGGGAAAATCACTGGTTCTGCCACTGGTTGGACGGAAGATTCCCCTGATTGCCGACGAATATGTGGAGCAGGATTTTGGAACCGGATGTGTGAAAATAACGCCAGCCCATGACCCCAACGATTTTGAGGTTGGTCGCCGTCACAATCTGGACATGCCAGTAATGATGACGCCAGATGCGAGAATCACAGAAGACTATCCTGCTTATGCTGGTATGGATCGCTATGAGGCACGACAGGCGATTGTACAGGATTTGAAAGCGGGAGGATATCTGCTTGGAGTAGAAGATCACAGCCATAATGTAGGTACTTGTTATCGCTGCGGCACAACGGTGGAGCCTAGAGTAAGCCTTCAGTGGTTTGTGAAAATGGAGCCCCTTGCAAAGCCGGCGATCGAAGCAGTGCGCAGCGGAAAGATTAAATTTGTTCCCCAGCGATTCCAGAAAAACTATTTCCATTGGATGGAAAATATTCGAGATTGGTGCATTTCCCGTCAGCTTTGGTGGGGCCATCGTATTCCCGCATATTATTGCGATAATGCATCCTGTGGCCACCTGGAGGTTTCCGAAGAGTCGTTGCAAAGCTGCCCTAAGTGCGGCGGGCATATGATTCAGGATCCGGATACGCTGGATACTTGGTTTTCTTCCGCACTCTGGCCCTTTTCTACATTGGGCTGGCCGGAACAGACAGAGGACCTTGCATATTTTTATCCCACCAGCACGCTGGTTACTGCGTATGATATCATCACTTTCTGGGTGTCCAGAATGATTTTCTCCGGTCTGGCTTATATGGATGAAATCCCCTTTGATACCGTCCTGATCCACGGTCTAGTGCGGGACGCGCAAGGAAGGAAAATGTCCAAGTCCCTTGGAAACGGAATTGATCCGTTGGAGTTGATTTCGGAATATGGCGCGGATGCGCTTCGCTTTGCCCTGGCTACGGGAAACAGCCCAGGGAACGACATGCGTTTCTCCACAGAAAAAATTGAGGCAGCGCGTAACTTTGCAAACAAGCTTTGGAATGCCGCGCGATTTGTGATGATGAATTTGGATATAGATGAAATCGTGCTTCCCGATGAAAAAGTTCTGGCGTTGGAAGATAAATGGATTCTCTCCCGATTCAATGCAGCGGCGAAAAACGTCAATCTGAATTTAGAGCGGTATGAAATCGGTATTGCGTTGTCTACCTTGTATGATTTTATTTGGGATGAATACTGTGATTGGTATATTGAACTGTCTAAACCTTCCGTATCCGGAGATGATCTAGCGAGATCCAAGGCGACTCAGAGCGTATTGGATCTCGCTAGATCATCTCCGGATA
>CANRVI010000040.1 GCA_947643245.1 uncultured Clostridia bacterium
GCCTATGAAACGGTATTTTACCAGAGAAGAAGAACCGCCTAAAGACCGGGTGTGTACCTGCCAGAAATGTATCCGTACAGGAGATATTGACAACGTGGGAAAAACCTCCCGGCATGGTACCTTTTTTGAAATGCTTGGAAATTTCTCCTTTGGCGATTATTTTAAAGAAGAAGCGATTACGTGGAGTTGGGAATTTCTCACACAAGTCCTGGAGATTCCTGTGGAAAGACTGTACCCTTCTGTATATGAAGAAGATGACGAAGCATACGCTATCTGGAAAGAAAAAATTGGCGTTGCTCCGGAAAGAATCGTTCGCCTAGGTAAAGCGGACAATTTCTGGGAACACGGCAGCGGCGCCTGCGGTCCCTGCTCGGAAATCTATTTTGACCGCGGCGAGGCCTACGGCTGCGGCAAACCAGGTTGTTACCCTGGCTGTGACTGTGATCGCTACGTAGAAGTCTGGAATAACGTGTTTTCTCAATACAACAGCGACGGAAACGGACATTATACAGAGCTGGCACGAAAAAATATCGACACCGGTATGGGCCTGGAGCGCCTCGCCTGTGTGGTCCAAGGTGTGGACAACCTGTTTGAGGTAGATACGATCCGCAAAATTTTGGATACAGTCTGTGCTGCTGCTGGTGTACAATATGGCGTGGAGTCCCAAACGGATATGTCCGTTCGTGTGATTACCGACCATATCCGTAGCGCCACCTTTATGATTGCGGACGGGGTAATTCCCTCTAACGAAGGCAGAGGGTACGTACTCCGCCGTCTCCTGCGGCGGGCCGCACGGCACGGCAAACGAATCGGGATTCATGGTATATTCTTGGGCGAACTTTGTAAAGTGGCAATTGGAGAAAGCTGCGGCGCATATCCACAGCTTTTGGAAAAGCAGGAATATATTCAAAAAGTTATTACCATGGAAGAAGAGCGGTTTGAAGCAACTATTGACGCCGGCCTTGCTATATTGCAAAAGCTGATGGGAGAAGCCCAGAAAGCCGGCAAGCTGGTATTGGCCGGAACGGAAGTATTTAAGCTATATGACACCTATGGATTCCCTCTGGATCTCACCCGAGAGATTGCTGAAGAGAAAGGCCTTTCAGTAGATGAAGACGCTTTTCAAAATCTGATGCAGGAACAAAAGCAGAGGGCACGGGCAGCAAGAGCGGATTTGTCCAGTTGGGAAAGCGGGTCCGATGGCGCATTGTCCGGGATTACGGCTACAGAATTTGTAGGCTATACACAGGAGCAAGCAGATGCTGAAATCCTCGCCATTCTTGTGGACGGGGAACGGGGCGGAACTGTTTCTGAAGGAGAATGCAGCATTATTTTAAATAAGACGCCTTTTTATGGGGAGAGCGGCGGCCAAGTGGGAGACACCGGCGAAATCATGTCAGCTGGCGGTAGCGCTGTCGTGTTGGATACAAAAAAAGTCGGTGGTGTATATGTGCATATGTGCCGCATTTCCTCAGGAGTTTTCCAGGAAGGCGACTGTGTTCGTGCCGCTATTGACAAAGTACGCAGGCAGGCAATCCGGAGAAATCACTCCTGTGTGCACCTACTTCAAGCAGCGTTGCGGCAGGTGCTGGGCGACCATGTAGAACAAGCAGGTTCCTACGTGGACGCAGAACGTCTGCGTTTTGACTTTAGCCACTTTTCCGCACTTACCCCGGAAGAATTGACGCAGGTAGAGGCATTGGTCAATGAAAATATTTTGTCTGCACAGCCTATCGAAACAATGGAAACAGATATGGAAACGGCCAAGAAAGCGGGCGCACTGGCTCTGTTTGGAGAAAAGTACGGAAAAACGGTGCGGGTCGTAAAAATGGGGGGATTTTCCACAGAGCTTTGCGGTGGCACCCATGCAGACAACACGGGCAAAATCGGGCTTTTCAAGATATTGTCAGAAAGTTCCGTGGCTGCAGGCGTTCGTCGTATCGAAGCCGTATCTGGATTGGGTGTACTGACGCTTCTATCAGAACGGGATCAGTTGCTTGCACAAACGGCTAAAAATCTGCGGGCAAATAGTCCTTCCGATCTCCCTGGAAAAGCCGCCGGCATGCAGCAGGAAGTGGCAAAATTGAAAAAAGAAATAGAGGGGCTGCAGGCGCGTCTTGCCGGAGGGAAGTTGGACGCAATTCTTGCTTCCGCCCAACCGGTAGGTGCAGTCAAGCTTTGCACAGCACATATGAAAGATATGTCTGTGGAAACAGCCCGCAACCTGTGCGATAAACTGCGGGATCAGGATCGTGCTATTGTAGTGGTGCTGGCAGTACAGGATGGAGAAAAACTGAACTTTGTATCCTGCTGTGGAAAAGACGCGGTACAGGCAGGCGCACATGCGGGAATGCTGCTAAAGGAAGTGTCCGCCGTCACCGGCGGAAAGGGTGGCGGTCGGCCGGATTCTGCAACATCCGGCGGGCGGGATATCTCTAAGATTCCCCAGGCTTTGGAAGCAGCCAAGACAATTCTAGCGGGTATGTTCAAATGATAAAAAGCAGCAGGAACTCCTGCTGCTTTTCTTATAGAAAAAAAGACCCTTTCGGGTCTTTTTCGTTAAATTAAGTCGGCAATATCCAAAATTAGCCGCTGGGTTTTCTCCCAACCGAGACAAGGATCGGTGATGGATTTCCCGTAAACACCGTCTCCTATTTTCTGGCATCCATCTTCCAGATAGGACTCAATCATAAAGCCCTTTACCATCTTTTTCACATCCCCGCTGTGCCGGCAGGAATGAAGCACTTCCTTGCAGATTCTCGGCTGCTCCCCATACTTTTTAGCTGAGTTTGCATGGTTTGCGTCTACAATCAAAGCAACATTTGCAAGTCCACGCTCACAATAGCTATGATACAACCCTTCCAAGTCTTCGTAATGATAGTTGGGTAGGGATTCGCCATGCTGGTTTACATAGCCCCGCAAAATTGCGTGCGTCAAGAGATTTCCTGTGGTCTCTACTTCCCAGCCACGGTAAATAAACATATGCGGATGCTGTGCTGCCATAATGGAATTCAGCATGACGGAAATGTCTCCGCTAGTGGGATTTTTCATTCCCACAGGAACATCAATACCACTGGAGGTTAGCCGGTGTTCCTGATTTTCCACACTACGCGCTCCAATGGCAATATAGGAAAGCAAATCGGATAGATACCGGTAATTATCTGGATACAACATTTCATCTGCCGTAGACAGTCCGGTCTGCGCTAAAACTGAAGTATGCAGGCGGCGAATGGCAATCACACCCTCCAGCATATCAGAATCCTTCTCCGGATTGGGTTGGTGCAGCAACCCCTTGTACCCATCGCCGGTAGTTCTAGGCTTGTTTGTATATACTCTGGGTACCAGAATCAGCCGTTCGGCCACCTCTTCCTGCAGCTTTGCCAGACGGCTTGCATATTCCAGCACAGCATCTTCCCGATCCGCAGAACAAGGCCCAACCACAAGAACCATTTTATCAGATTCTCCGGTGAATACGCGGGCGATCTCCGCATCCCGCTGCTCTTTTTTATTTGCCAATTCCTTTGACAGGGGATACTGTTCTTTAATATCCTTGGGTATCGGCAGCTTTCGTTTAAAATTCATGTTTTTTATGGGAATCATCTACCTTTCCATATCGGTATGCCTATATCTTACCACCAGTATTTTCAGATTACAACCGCTTTTTTTCATTTTTAGCCATTTCACAAATAATAACGATTATGGCTTTTTCATTTTGTCATTTTCGTCAAAAATATTCGCCGTCTTGTTGACTATTACATGTAAAGTATGTTAAAATAAACACAGTAAAGGGGTCCTATAAATAAGGAAGGATGAAAAGTACTATGAAACGATTTTTCGCTTTGTTTTTATGCGGAGCAATCCTGCTGGGCGGACTGTGCTTTCCAGCAACAGCCATTGATGAACCGGAAGACAGCTTTTTATTTTATGAAGATGCTTCCCCAGCCGAGACAGTAGAAAACGCCGCCATATCCTATGATGCAAACCATCGCGCCATCCGTATCGCGGCACAGGCAGACGGCACTGTAAGCGCAACGGTGGATATGCGTGCGGCTGTTGGAAATTCTCCGACTGCAGACGGACAGTTGAACTTAGTTCTATGGGTACCTGCCACCAACAAACAGGCAGCCAACTTGGAACTTGCCTGTGGAGAATGGACAGGAACCTGCAATGCCACAGCCGGTCACAGATATGAACTATATACCTTTGACGGCGTTTCCGGAGATACCGTTTCCATAACCTTTGACGCAGCGGCAACAGACAGCGTGTATTTGTTTGCAGCAGGAGGCGGCACTGATTACTCTGCAGATACGTGGAACGCCATTTTGGAAGACGCAAATGGTCATACTTTTACAGAAGCAGAGCTTTTCTTGGACGAATACGAAGTAGAACGCTACACAAAAGAATATTGGGATAATGATAAAAAAATTGTTTATAACGAATCCTTTTTCCCAATGACCAATCCGGACGGCACTATTGATCCCATTCAGCTGATGTATGATGCGGATCGAATCGTCTCCGTACAAAATTCCTATCTGAACCAGGAATATATTTACGGCGTAGATTATACCATCGAGGATGGTAAGCTGGTAATTCTGCCGAACGCTGGTATCTTCACATGGAAATACAGCTATGTATTCGGCAATAACAAATACGGCGGCTGGTGGGAAATGCTGGATGGCGGCTATGTATACGGCGGCCAATTCCCCATGTATATGACCGGTTATTTGAATGTTACATACACATATAAGGAAGATACCCAGTTCACACCCAAACCGGAAGCTAAGGGGTACCTGCTGGACAAAACGCTGACCAAGCTCGAAGGCGGCGATGCAGTGAAAATTCTCACTGTAGGCGACTCTATCACTGGTGGCGCAAATTGCTCCAGCTCCGGTGATGTGAATGCGGAGCCTTATGCAGATATCTGGCATGAAATGGCCGCTAAAAAACTCCAGCTTCTATATCCTGATACTACTATAGAATACGACTCCATCTATCAGGGCGGCGCTACGGCCGGACTTTGTATAGAAAAAATGGATGAAATTGTAGCAGCGAATCCGGACCTCATTATTATCGAGTTTGGCACAAACGACTGTATGCAGGGGGATCCTGCCAGTCTCTATATCGAAACCCTTCAAGAAGCTATGGCGGCAATTCAGGAAAACCTGCCGGACTGCGACATTATCCTGATGCCTCCATCAATTAGCAACCCATATATTTTCCCAACAGAATGGTTTGATGCATATGCAGACGCACTATATGCTCTGGAAGACGATGGCGTAGCCGTTGCCGACATCACCGGTATGATGCGCTCTTTGCTCTCTAGAAAGCGCTATTTGGATATGACCGGTGACAACCTGTGCCACCCCAACGACTTTGTGAGCCGTCTGTTTGCGCAAACGCTGGTAGCCACTATCTCTCGAGATGAAAATATTGAAGACTACAGCAGGAGACTGCAGTTCTACCGCTTGGAAAATGAATATTATCCAGAGCAGTGGGAGCAGGTGCAGGCTCTAGTAGCAGAAGGATCGTCTGCTATTTTGGCGTGTGCTTCCCCACGGGAAGCCGCTGCAAAGCTGTTGGAGTATAAGGAATCTATCAACCAAATTTCTACAAAAAAACAGATCATTGCAAACGCAGAACTGGATCCTGCAAAATTGATTTACAGCACCAATCGGGCTATGGATGTCGTAGCAGAGGCTACAATGGCCAATAAAAAATATGATGCCTCCGATGCAGCGTTGGTAGCAACCGTCACCGGTATAAACCCGATGCTCTATTTCGACTATACAGCCGGCACCACGTCGGTAAACGCAGATGATTATACCCATCTGGTACTAACCATTAAAGCCAGTACCACGAAGAAGGAAGAAAGTGCTACCATTCAATATCAGATGACAGGAATGGAATCTGATGCTTATTTGGAAAGTATTTCTATCCCCCTGACGCTGGATGGTAAATATCATTCTTATAATATTGATCTTTCCCAATTGGAAGGATGGACCGGAGAAGTCAGCAAAATGGCTATGAAGCTATTTTCCAGAGGAAAAACCAATGACTCCATTTCCTTCAGTTCTCTGATCCTTTGCAAAAGCGCAGAAGAAGCGCAAAAAGTCGGCGCAGAGCGGGAACGTATCGCCAACAAAGAACCGGTGCCTGCCGTTACAAAACTCTTTGACAGCGATGAATCAGTGATTGCAATCCCCACTGAAATTACCTATATCCGGGGTGACGTAGACAATGATGGAGCTACTACTCCAATGGACGCACTGGAAATGGCCAAATATCTTGCAGGCGCAGATGCACAGTATGCAAATCTATGGCGTCTGGATGTAGATTTGGACGGTGATGTTCTTGCCATGGACGCGCATTATCAGAAAATGATTCTCGCGGGCGTCTATGAAGCAGAAACCGCACAGCATAAAGCTGCAGACGTCTCCTTTGACGCTGGTCAGGATGCTGCAAAAATTACAACACTGGAAGATGACGCGGCGATAGAAATTGATGTTTCCAGCCTCGGCTGCTCCGCAGATGTGTACAAATATCTGACTCTTTGCCTGAAAACCGCCAACGGTCAGCCCCTGGATGCTACGGTAACCGTTATTACAGATACCGGCAGCGCAAGTGCAGACATCGCCTTTGTAAACGATGTCATGTTCCAGGCCAGCAGTTGTGCATTTGATAAAATTGGTGGAACTATGGAAAAACTCTATATCACATTCCACAATGTCGCAGATGATATTATTTATCTGGACTCTTATGTATTTACTGCAACAGAAGCGGCTGCAAAAAATGCAGAAATCGTACGTGTGGGAGCAGCAAATTTAGTCTAACAACCAAAGACGCTCTGCAAATGCAGAGCGTCTTTTCATTTCTAGCTACGTTTATACAGAAGGCCTGCCCTTTAGGGGCGGCTTTTTCTTATCTGTCAAAGACTCCTTTTCCCAGAAGGAACCTGGAGGATTCCCTCCCGCTTTGCACACCACAACAGACACCCCACATTTAGGGCCGTCATCAATGATACGACTAAGTCCGCCGCCTGCCACATCAACCCTTCCGATATTACAGTTCCGCAAATACTTGCCAGTGCCTGAATCGCTAAATACAGCCTGTATGGCCCCTTTTTAGAAGTCAAATATCCAATCGCTACTGCACCGTACTGAGTCTGGCAAATCACCGTTGCAAAAGCAAATAAAATTACCGAAATACCAATAAAAATACCCGCACCTCGTCCGGCTAAGGCTGTATATGCATAGATCGTCAGCGGGATGCCATCCATCCCCTGCTCTGCTCCGTCAGAAAGCAAAATTACAAAAGCCGTCATAGAACAAAGAACAATTGTATCGGCAAACACTTCAAAAATGCCAAAGCAGCCCTGATGATGCGCACTTTTGGTGTTTGCAGCTGCATGTGCCGTTGGAGATGTACCGCAGCCAGCCTCGTTAGAAAAAATCCCTCGGGTAACGCCAAATCGGATTGCGCGGTTTACGGCAAAGCCGGCGACTCCACCTGCAGCAGCGCGCACCGACACGCCGGACGAAAAAATCTCCCCAAGCACCTGTGGGAGCCGGTCCCCATTTCGGACTATTATAATCATGGAAATCAGCATGTACGCCCCGGACAAAAAAGGAATAAGTCCCATTGTTATCTCAGACACCCGACCTGCTCCGCCGCATGCAATCACAAAGGCCATCGCAGCAACTATCCCGCCTAAAATCATTGGCGGCATCCACGGAAAAACAGAAGCTGCCGCGTGCATCTGCACAATATTGCCTGTAAGCAACGAATTTGTCAAGCATAGAAGCGCAAACCCTCCGCCTGCCACCGCGCCTGCCCGTGGCAGATTTCTGCATAAAATATCCTTTATATAATACATAGCGCCGCCATAAAATTCTTCCCCAGCACGGCGGCGGTGTTCCACTGCTATGCGTACCTCCGCATATTTCACACTCATTGCGCACAGCGCGCTAATCCACATCCAAAAAATGGATCCAGGTCCCCCTGCTACAATAGCCGTTGCCACGCCCGCCATATTTCCCACGCCCAGCGTTCCTGCAAGCGCCTGACTCAGTGCCCGAACGGGTGATACCCCGCCCCCCTTATGGGCCTGCGCAAGTGTCTTGCAAAACCGAATAGGATGAAAAATATAAAAAAAACGCAGCCGTACGGCAAACCAAATTCCCGTTCCTATCAGCAGCGCCGGCATCAGCATTCCGGACAGGACTGTGTTGATTATCTCCATAAAGCCTCCCACTATATATCTTGCTTTATGTATATTCGAAAAAGCGATTCTCCATGCAGTATTGTACATTTCCTAATAATATATACGATAATATTAGCACTCAATCCAATTCGCTGAAAAATTTATTTGTTAAATAAATGTAAAGATTCCATATTCCTCTTGATTTTTTTCATGTGTATGATATAATGATACACATAGTTTAGCACTTTGGACATTCGAGTGCTAAACAGTTTATGGTAAACACTTTAGGAGGTAAATATTATGACGTTGAAACCCCTTGCAGACCGCGTAATCGTAAAAGCGGTAGAAGCAGAAGAAACTACAAAAGCCGGAATCATCTTGCCCGGCACTGCCCAGGAAAAACCCCAGATTGCTGAAGTTGTTGCAGTTGGCCCTGGCGGAATGGTTGATGGTAAAGAAGTCGTTATGACAGTAAAGGTCGGCGACAAAGTAATCACAGGCAAATATTCTGGCACCGAAGTAAAATGTGACGGCACCGAATACAACATTGTACGCCAAAATGATATTTTGGCCATCGTTGAGTAAGAATTAGGAGGATTTAGAAATGGCAAAGGATCTTTTGTACGGAACAGAAGCAAGAAGCGCACTGATCGCCGGCGTAGATAAACTTGCAAATACAGTAAAAATCACTATGGGCCCCAAAGGCCGCAACGTAGTGTTGGATAAGAAATTCGGCGCTCCTCTGATCACCAACGATGGTGTTACCATAGCAAAAGAAATCGAGTTGGAAGAAGCTGCTGAAAATATGGGCGCACAGTTGGTACGGGAAGTTGCAACCAAAACAAACGACGCAGCAGGCGATGGTACTACAACCGCTACCCTGTTGGCACAGGCTTTTATTCACGAAGGCATGAAAAATGTAGCCGCAGGAGCAAATCCTATGGTAATTCGTAAAGGTATTCAGAAGGCTGTTGATAAAGCTGTCGAATCCCTTACAAAGAACGCGCAGAAGGTAAACGGCTCCTCCGATATTGCTAGAGTCGGCACCGTATCCTCCGGCGATGAAGTAATTGGCACATTGATTGCCGACGCAATGGAAAAGGTTACCGCAGATGGTGTTATCACCGTAGAAGAGTCTAAATCTGCTGAAACCTACTGCGAAGTAGTAGAAGGTATGCAGTTTGACCGTGGATATCTGTCCCCCTACATGGCTACCGATACAGACAAAATGGAAGCTGTAATCGACGACGCGCTGATTCTGATTACCGACAAGAAAATCTCTAACGTACAGGAAATTCTGCCTCTTCTGGAGCAGATTGTACAGAGCGGTAAAAAACTTCTGATTGTTGCAGAAGATGTTGAAGGCGAAGCGCTTACCACATTGGTGCTGAACAAGCTCCGCGGTACTTTTGTATGCGTGGCAGTAAAGGCTCCCGGCTTTGGTGACCGCCGCAAGGAAATGCTCCAGGATATCGCCATCCTCACCGGTGGTCAGGTAATTTCCGGCGAACTGGGTCTGGAACTGAAGGACGCTACCATTGATCAATGCGGCCGCGCAAGACAGGTAAAAGTAAACAAGGACAATACGATTATCGTAGACGGCGCTGGAAGTGTAGACGAAATCAAGTCTAGAATTACCCAAATCAAGAGTGCAATTGAAACAACAACCTCTGATTTTGATCGTGAAAAGCTTCAGGAACGCCTTGCTAAGTTGGCAGGCGGTGTAGCTGTAATCAAGGTTGGCGCTGCTACTGAAACAGAGATGAAAGAAAAGAAGCTGCGTATCGAAGATGCTCTGAACGCAACCCGTGCGGCAGTAGAAGAAGGCATTGTTGCTGGCGGCGGCACAGCATTTTTGAACGTAATCGCTGATGTTGCAAAGCTGATACAGACAGCAGATGGCGACGAAAAAACAGGTGTACAGATTGTTGTAAAGGCAC
>CANRVI010000041.1 GCA_947643245.1 uncultured Clostridia bacterium
TGGCACGGAGGACTTTTATTTGGGTTGCTACTGGCCTAATATGAAATACGATTCTCCGTGTGCGGGCTGTATCAACGATGTGTATTTGATGAACGATTCTACTGTGAAAGGTTCTTTTAAATATCCCGCCGGATATTATCGATTCCTTCACGACATGCCCATTCGCTTTATGGACGGAATTCGTCTGGAAATCCAGCACGGCGCGGTAGGCCAAACCTATTCTGACTATTCTAGTGTGTGTCTGTCTTACCGGCGTCCTGACAGCCTTTTCACGCAGACAGATTTTCTTTATGTTGGCAGTGAGGCATCTCGGGCACAGCACAGCTATACGGCAGACAATGCTGCTCCTGCCTCTCTTACCGCAAAGATAGAAGCGCAGCGCAAAGCCCCTGTGCTGCAAAAAGACGGACTGCTTCACAGCACAGGAAAAATTCGGTTTACTGTTGCCATTCAGCCGGATAACGACGGGGTTTGCCTGCGCCGGTTGTACGACCAAACCCAATCACCCCAGCGGGGCGTTGTATATGCTGACGGCGCACAGGTAGGGGATTGGTATACGCCTGGGTACAATGAGGCTACCGCTTTTGCTGATCATGACTTTTATATTCCTGCATCTGTTACGGCAGGCAAAAAGGCTTTGCAAATTGAAATTGATGTGCCAAGTAAGTATTCCGATTTTGAATATACTGTATATACCATACGGAAAGTATAAAAGAGGCCGAAAATTGTCGGTATTTCTTATGAAAATATCCTATTGACAAAAAAGGATTTTCGGGCTAAGCTATATACAGAATCAATACAACGCTTTTTATTACTGACGGACAGCGGTACGGCCGCTGGTGGAGCTTACCACATGAAGTAAAAAGCGCAGCGCCGACCGTCTGGGCAGTCTCACAACGAGACTGCCCTTTTTGTCGCTGCAAATCAAAGGAGGAACCATATGGCCGCAAATTTCAAAGAAGGAAGTTGGACAAAAAACATTAATGTACGGGATTTTATCCAAAAGAACTACACTCCCTACACAGGAGATGCGGCCTTTCTTGCCGCACCCACAGAAAGAACAATGCGTCTGCGGAAAAAATTGGACGCACTGCTTGCCTTAGAGCGGGAACGGGGTGGTGTGCTGGATGTGGAAACCCAAACGGTATCCTCCCTGCTCAATTATGCACCCGGTTATTTGGACAAGGAAGACGAACTGATCGTCGGATTGCAGACGGACGCGCCTCTGCGGCGTGGTGTCAACCCTTTTGGCGGCATTAAAATGGCTCGGGAAGCCTGTGCTGCATATGGCTATACGCTTTCTGACAAAGTGGAGGACGAGTTTCAATACAGAACTACCCACAACGATGGCGTATACCGAGTATACACGGAAGAAATGCGAAATGTCAGACGATGCGGTATTATCACCGGCCTGCCTGATGCTTATGGCAGAGGCAGAATCATCGGAGACTACAGAAGAGTGGCGCTGTATGGTATAGACAAATTAATCGAAGAAAAAAAGAAGGATAAAGCTGTTGTCGGACAAGGCGAAATGAATGTAGAGAGTATTCGTCTTAGTGAAGAACTATTTCAGCAGATCCGCTTTTTGGGATATTTGAAGGAAATGGCCGCTATGTACGGGTATGATATTTCCGGGCCGGCGCAAAACGCCAGAGAGGCGGTGCAGTGGGTATATTTTGGATATTTAGGCGCCATTAAAGAGCAAAACGGAGCCGCTATGAGCCTGGGCCGGGTATCTACATTTTTAGATATTTATATTCAGAGGGATATACAAGAAGGTATTCTTACGGAAGCAGACGCCCAGGAATTGATCGACCAGTTTGTAATGAAGCTGCGAATGGCGCGTCATTTGCGTACTCCCGCATATAATGAGCTTTTTGGAGGCGACCCTATGTGGATTACCGAAGCGGTAGGAGGAATGGGTGAAGATGGCAGAACACTGGTCACAAAAACTTCCTTCCGGATTCTGCATACGCTTTGCAATTTGGGCGCCGCTCCAGAACCAAATCTTACAATTTTGTGGTCCCAGCAGCTGCCAGAGCCGTTTAAAAAATACTGCGCTTCTATTTCTACAGATACCTGTGCTATTCAATACGAAAATGATGATTTGATGCGTCCCTATTACGGCGATGATTATGCAATTGCCTGCTGCGTCTCCGCTATGCGAGTAGGGAAGGACATGCAGTTTTTCGGCGCCAGAGCCAATTTGGCAAAACTGTTGTTGTTGTCGCTCAATGGCGGGCGGGACGAAATAAAGAATATCCAAATGGGACCAGAGATGGACCCGTATCCAGATGAAATATTGGACTACGATGCTGTATGTGCTCGTCTGGACATATACCGGGATTGGCTGGCGGGAACGTATGCCAACACCATGAATGTAATCCACTACATGCATGACAAGTATGCCTATGAAAAGACCCAGATGGCGCTTCATGATACACAGGTGCACCGATATATGGCATTTGGCGCAGCCGGACTTAGCGTTTTGGCAGATTCTTTGTCCGCTATAAAATTTGCTCAGGTCAAATGCGTTCGGGATACGGAAACGGGCCTAATCCGGGACTTTGTAGTTGAAGGGGAATATCCGGCATACGGTAACGACGATGATCGAGTGGATACCATTGCCGCTTCCCAAATGGAGCAATTTTACCGTGCCCTTTGCAGGCATCCCTTGTATAAGGGAGCAGAGCATACTCTATCTGCTTTGACCATCACGTCAAACGTGGTATATGGTAAAAAAACAGGCTCCACCCCGGACGGCAGAAAAGCTGGCGAGGCCTTTGCGCCAGGTGCAAATCCTATGCATGGAAGAGAGAAGAACGGGGCCCTTGCTGCTCTGAACTCTGTGGCAAAAATACCCTATCAGTATTGTAAGGACGGAATTTCCAACACTTTTTCTATTATTCCAGACGCCCTTGGCAAAACCTGTGAAGAGCGCCATGAAAACCTGTGCGCAATGTTGGACGGATATTTTGATCAAGGGGCGCACCATCTGAATGTAAATGTATTGAACCGCGAAATGTTGGAAGAGGCATATAATGACCCGGAAAAGTACCCCAACCTGACTATTCGCGTCTCCGGTTATGCGGTAAATTTCCACAAGTTGAGCAGGGAGCAGCAGAGGGAAGTCATTCGCCGTACCTTCCACAGTGCAATTTAAGGGGCGGGACATGCAGGGAAGAATCAATGCATTTCAAACGCTCGGAACTTTAGAAGGTCCGGGCATTCGATTCGTAGTTTTTTTTCAAGGCTGCCCGCTGCGGTGCGCTTATTGCCACAATCCAGAAACCTGGGACATGTCCGGCGGAACGCTGTATACACCACAGCAGATTTTAGAAAGGGCTCTCCGGTATAAATCCTATTTTGGGAAAAATGGTGGAATTACTTTGTCCGGCGGTGAACCTCTGCTGCAAAGCGCTTTTGCAGCAGAACTGCTGCGGGGGGCAAAAGCGGTGGGGATCCACACCGCTATTTGTACTGCCGGCACATCCGATTTAGAGGGAGCACGAGCCGTACTGGAGTACACCGACCTTGTAATTGCAGATTTGAAATTTACAACGGAAGAAGAGTACCGCCAATATTGCGGAGGCAATTTAAAAAGGGTACTGAACTTTCTGCACCTAACCCAGCAAATGGGGATTCCGCTTTGGATTCGTCAGGTAATCGTTCCCACGATTAACGATACGCCTGCCAGTGCGGCGGCTTTGCAAAAAATGGCCATCCAGTTCTCCAATTTGGAAAAGCTTGAGTTGCTTCCATTTCGAAAATTATGCCTGGAAAAGTATGATGCACTGAACATTCCTTTTCCTCTGCAGGAAATCCCTGAGGCAGACAAAGCCGCTATGCAGCCGCTTTGGGACATAGTAAGCAACTGCAAATAAAAAGTCGCCGGCTTCAACCGGCGACTTTTTATTTAAATTATTTATATTCCTTCTCAGCCAGAACTTTTCCATCTGCGTCTGCAATCTTAATAAAGATAGATTCGCAAGAGGATACTTCTGCCTGTACAGCGGCAAGAATTGCCTCGGAAGAAGAATCAAGCAGATCCAATGTGCTCTTGGCAACATCTTCGGTCAGTTCTAAACCTTCCATATCATATTTGTAGGTGTAAACCAAAGAATTGCCGTCTACAGAACAATCTACTGCAAATCCTTCCATTGGAGTTTTGTCCAGCTCGCTTTGCTGTGCTTTCGCATAGTTCTCCAGCTCGTTCTTAGAAGAGCATCCAACGAATACGGACATGACACAAAGCAAAAGTGCCATTGACAATACAAAAACTTTTTTCATGGGTATAAGTCCTTTCTGATTAAAATTTTTACAAACCTTTCCTTAGTGATATGTATGAAAGGCCGGCTCATATTATACCACGTTTGTGATTATATTGCAACCATTTTATGAACATTTGTGTCTAAATTTGCAAATTTCTTTTGTAATAAATTAGTCTAATATCAGAGACGGCGCAGAATATATCCGTGCTTTCAGTTCCTGGTCAAGCTGATACAAACCTTTGGCGTCGCTGCCGAACAACTGATATTTTTTTATCAGATCTCCTGCATTTTTCTCTTCCTCCGCCTGCTCTTTTACAAACCAATTGAGAAATTCCATTGCACGAAAATCGTGAATTTCGTTCGCAGCGGCAAAAATCGTATGAATGGATTCGGTAACTGCCTTTTCGTGTTCCATTGTTTTGTGCAGCGGTCCGTCAAAGGAACTGTAATTTTCTGCTGGCGCCTCAATAGGCAGCAGAGTGACTTTTTCTCCATTGTTCATCAGGTAGGTACGCATCAGCATAGCATGGTCTCGCTCTTCCTGCGCCTGAATTTCAAACCAATTTTGAAAGCCCTGCAGGCCTTCATCCCCATAATAGTTTGCCATATCCAAATACAGATAGGCTGAATAAAACTCCTTCATAATCTGCTCATTGAGCAGCTCCTTTACTTTTTTGTCCATTGTCTTTTCTCCTTGTATCAAAATATTTGACTTTATCCTATTATACTGCTTGGTTTATAAAAAAACTGTGACTATGTCACAGTTTTTTTATCCATCGGAAACCTCGCGCAACTTTTTTTCGTCCAACAGTTCAATACACCCTCGGGACAATGCGATCCATCCCTCATCTCGAAAGTATTTCAACAAACGTGTCACTACTTCTCTGGCACTACCCAAATCTTTCGCCAGCCATTCGTGGGTAACATGTAATTTTGTTGTGTTATCTCCTAGTGCCCGATCCAGCAGAGAACGAGCCAGGCGACTATCCATACTTTTAAATAAAATTTGCTCCAGTGTCCACATCACATTGGAAAAGCGAGATCCCAGCAGTTCGTTTGTATAGTTGGCCATCAAAGCGGATTGACGGCACAGCTTATCATACAGTAGTGGAGGAACCACAAAAGCGTGGGTATCTTCTTCTATCTCCATTTGAATGTCAAACTGAATATTACGCATCATACAGGAAGCGGAAAAGAGACAAATGTCTAACGCATACAGTCTGTACAGAGTAATTTCCCTTCCTGCTTCGGATAAAATCAAAGCCCGTATCTGTCCACTTTGAATGAGCAGCAATCCCATACATTGTTTCTTTTCTGTATGGATTCTCTCTCCTTTTGAAAAATGGTGCAACTGACAGCGCTCGGACAGTTCTTCTCTTTGCGCCGCTTCTAACTGATCCCAAAAGGGAAAGAAATCCCGCAGCGCGAATGTCGTCTGACTCATAATTTCATGCCTCGCGCGATTAGGTTCGCTTCTTTTCGTTTAGCACGATCAGAACATCTTCTTGGGTGAGCACATCAGCAGGAGAAACCGGAATGATAAACGTATTTCCCCGCCGGATTGCCAATATTGTAATGTTATGTTTTCTGCGAACGTCTGACTCCCGAATGGTTTGATCCAGCCACTCGTCCAGTGGGTGCATTTCCGTAATGGTGTAAAATTCTGAATCGTCTAATATATCCATGATGTTGGGGCTGGCAAGGCGTCTGGCCAGCTTAGCCCCGATTTCATGTTCCGGCAGAATTACCTCATCTGCGCCGATGCTTTCCAAAATCTTTTTTTGCCGCAGATTACGGGCTTTCACAATGACATATTTTGCCCCATGTTCCTTTGCGATCATGGTAGCAATTTGTGATGCTTCAAAGTCTGTTCCGATTGCCAGAACGATTACATCAAAGTTTCCAAGCCCCATACGAGCCAGTGCGTTTTCGTCCGCCATATCGGCCCTTACTACATGTGTGGCGTATTCGGTTGCCAGCTGAAGTTTAGCCTCGTCTCGGTCACACGCCATAATATTCACATCAAATTCAGAAAGCGTATGGATGATGCTCATACCAAAGTGCCCCAGTCCAAGCACCGCAAAGTTTCGATTTCCTTGTTTGCCCATAATGGATTATTCTCCTTAACCTATCGTAACACGCTCTTCCGGCAGTCCGATGCTGTCGTCTCCTGCGCGCAGTTTTTTATTTAGTGCCACCACAACAGTGATGGGACTCAGGCGTCCTATATACATGCAAAAAATGAGTACGATTTTTCCCGCATCAGACAAATGCGGCGTAATTCCCGTTGTTACACCTACCGTACCTGCGGCGGAGCAGGTTTCAAAGAGCAAATCCAAAAATGTGTGTGGATATGGATTGTCTAGCTCCGTAAAATACAACAAAGTAGTGGAAACAAATACAACAATGATCATGATGGAGGCCACACTTAGCGCCTTTTGTAGAAGATCCAGTGGAAGGGAACGGCCAAAAGCTTCCAACTTATTGCGGCCCCGAATTACAGATACCATAGAAATAATGACAATTCCAATGGTGACTGTTTTAATTCCACCTGCCGTACCGGAAGGAGAACCGCCGATGAGCATAAGAACGCAGGAAACAAATTGTGAAATTTCCGTAAGTCCGTCTTGGGGAATTGTGTTGAATCCGGCGGTACGCAGCGTCACCGATTGAAACAGAGATGCCTGCAGCTTTTCCCACACGGGCATCTCACCCAATGTATGTGGGTTGGACCATTCTATAATCAGGAAAAAAAGAGCGCCGCCGAAAATTAAAATAGCAGTCATAGTAAAGACAATTTTGCTATGCAGGCTGAGCCGATGCAGACGGAAGCGCAGAGAGCGATTTTCTTTATTTTTTATTATGCGCACAATTTCTGTCCAAACATGGAAGCCGATACCGCCGGCCACGATCAGCGTCATAATTATAAAATTAATAGGAACATTTTTTTGGAGAGAAACAAGACTATTCGTACCGATGTTATCAAATCCTGCATTGCAAAAAGCGGATACCGCATGGAAGACGCCCTGTCCGAAAGCTCTTGGCAGGCTCATTGTTCCACTGGCCCAAAAGAATAGAGCCAGTAAAATAGCACCTACAGCTTCAAAAACAATGGTAATGAGAACAACTCGCTTCACAAGACGGACCATTCCGCCAATGTTGTCCTGATTAAATGACGTTTGTATCGTCTGCCGGCTTCGCAGAGAAATATTCCGGCGTACCAAAATCATGGCGGCGGTTATAAGCGTCATAAAGCCCAGCGCTCCGATTTGGATAAGGATCAATATGACCGCTTTTCCAAAGAGCGTCCAATGGGCCATCGTATTGACGACTACCAGCCCTGTAACGCAATTTGCAGAGGTGGCGGTAAAAAGTGCATTGATAAATCCTACGCTTTCACCGGATTTGCTGGCAATGGGTAAATTCAGTAAAAGAGCGCCAACGACAATCATGCAGATGAATCCTGCCATGATTGTTTGTGCAGCAGAAAGATGCGCAGTTCTTTTTTGGGGGGCTATTTCAAGCATGTGCAATCCTCTTCACTATTGACACAAATGTGAATTTGTAAAAAGTATTTCTTCGCATGGGCTATTGTATCACATACGGGCAGGAATAGTCAATGGATTTTTATATGATAATATGCGAGAATGAGATTTCAGCCAATCCTTGAGAATCCTATTTTTCCATAAGGAAAGCCGCAGAAATTCTGCAGCTTTTTTCTTGTGTATAACAGCAGGCGTTGGAGCGATGGCTTATTTTTGTTGCTTTTTTATTGCCTTTTTCAAAACAATTACTACAGCTGTTCCAAGCAGGGGAAACAGCGCGGCAATCAGCATTCCCGCTTTAAATCCCACCTGCTCAGGCGATAAATCCCCCGGAAAAGAAGCGGCAAGCTTTCCGCCGGCCACTGCATCTGTGATGCTTCCCATCAACTGGGGCGCTACGGAACTGCCTAAATCTCCACCAGCTGCAAGGAGCGCGTAAACGGCTACGCCGGCGCGGGGAATCGCTTCTGTGGTGTAAATTAAGGTGCCGGGCCAAAGCATAGACACACAAAACCCCGTAAGCATGCAGCCGATCAGACCGATCACAGGGGAGGGAGAGAGTGCCGCCGTGATATAGCAAACAAATGCGCCTACAAATCCAAGCAAAAGATATGTGGAAATATTTTTGCCGAACTTTGCATAAAGTGTTCTGCCTAGTCCAAGCAAAATCGCAAATGCGGCGACTCCAAAGATATCGCCCCATAGTTTCGGTATTTTCAGGGCTGCCTCCAAATAGCTGGAGCACCATTGGGTCATGGTTCCCTCACTGGCGCCGCCTAAAAAAATACATAGCACACATAAAATCAAAATAGGATTTTTAAATAGTTTTCCAGTGGCTGCGCTGCTTTCTTGCGTTTCCAAAGGTGGGATTTGCGCGCACATAAACAGGACAAATGCCGCCAGCGGTATACTGATCCAAAGAAGCACAAGAATATACCAAACTTCTCTGCCAAACACCTGCAGGTACAGAGTACTCAGTAAAACGACTACAGCCACTCCCCAGGCATATACGGAATGGGCACGGCTCATATCCCGTTCTGGGTTATCGGAAGGAAGTGCGGCAATCACTGGACTGGTGAGTACTTCTGCAAGACCGGCCGCAGCGGAGAATATCATGGTACCCATTACCAAAAAGATATATACCTGTTGGGGAAAGAGCACGGGAAAGATTCCGTAAACCGCTAGCCCTATAATGGTGAGTAAGGGCATTGCTCGTACTGTCTTGGGTATATTAAATTTGTGAGAATAAAAGGAAAATATCAAATCTACACACAATTGGGTGCAAAAATTAATTAGAACCAAAAAGCCTAGCTTCCCATAGGAAATACCATAAAGGCTGTGAAAGGTGACGAACAGCAGAGGGGAAATACACGCTACTGCCGCCATGGAAGCATTTGACATATAGCAGGCAAGCTTTGTGAGAGAGGGACTTTGTATCATGGGCAATCCTTTGCAGTATAAAATCATTCAGATTATACTCTTTTGATCGAATAAAATCAAGTCCTTTTCCCTGTCTTTCTTTAAAATATAATATGAAAGAACGCTAAGTATTTGAAGTCGTATTTATATATAGTTCAAGGATATCTGCCTGCGCCATTTCAGTGAAAACTGTATTCTAACTAATTGTGCGGTTAGCTATAAAAAGCAGCCCATAGGCTGCTTTTTATAGCTATGAATATAAAGATTTGCTTTTAATACATA
>CANRVI010000042.1 GCA_947643245.1 uncultured Clostridia bacterium
GAGTGTAAACCAAAGAAAGGACGCGTAAAAAATGCAAAACGTAAAAAGCAGATCAAATGTTTGGGGGAGGCAGCATCATGGATAATTCCGTTATTCCAGAAATTCGCATCGAATCCTTAGACACTCCCCTGGAGGAAACGCAGTTTAGTATATGTGAAACCCCCACACATAAAAAAGCGGCGAGAGAAAACGCTTTGCCTCTGTCTATTATTGCCGCAGCGTTGGTTTTGATTACCGTATCCCTTGCGCTGCATACCTCTCTGTTTGCCATGGCAGCCAATCAGTTGCGCACCATCTCTCCCACTGAATTTCTTATGCAGTTGATTCTGCCCGCATACACTGCCGATCCTATTGAAAATACTGACTCAGATACAAACCAAGATGCGGACAAGACTTCCGATGAAGAACCGCCAGACACCGTGGATACGGAAGAGCCTCCGGCGGATAATCCGCCTGCCTCTGGAGACACCATACGGGATAAGAATCTTTCTTCAAATGCAGAAAATGGATTTTCCCTTAGCAATCAAACCAAATATACACCAGACTTATGGGCGCTGTACGGCGTCCCACGCATGATAAAAACGGCGGACGAGCTGGCCGCCGAATATGGAGAAGATGCACCGCTGGTTTTGATTCTGCACACCCATGGCACAGAAAGCTATGCCAACGGGAGCACCGTAACGTCAGATACTGGATTCCGCTCCCACGACCCCCAGGAAACCGTCGTCGCAGTAGGCGGTGTAATTACAGAGGTGCTGGAATCTGCCGGCATTCCTGTGGTGCATCTGGAAGAGATGTTCGACATGGAAAATTGGAGCGGGGCCTATGAAAATAGCAGCACAGCTGTACGCCAGGTGCTGAAGGAATACCCGTCGATTCAATATATATTTGACGTACATAGAGATGCTATTGGAGGAGAGGACGGAGCCTACATAAGCAGCGTAACAGAGTTTGACGACACACGCTTTGCGCAGATGATGCTGGTATGCGGAACAGACGAAGGCGGCAGTAACCACGCCGCATGGAGGGACAACCTATCTTTTGCGCTTTCTCTCCAGGCAGACCTGCATACTAGTTACAACGCCCTTATGCGCCCAGTCAATTTGCGAACCGCCTCTTTTTATCAGGACCTGCGCAAAGGGTCTCTGCTTTTAGAGGTTGGCACAAGCGCCAACTCCCTTGCAGAGGCAAAACGCTCCGGTGTATTGTTTGCGGCTGCTCTGGCAGACTATATTTTAGGAAAAGACGGCGTTGTAGATGCCTCACAGTGGTATAAAGCATATTGAAAACTTGCTTTTTTTAGAAATTTGTGGTATTATTTAAAAAAAGCGGGCTGGCACTAGACCCAGGAAGGTATGCGACGTGAAAAAAAAGATTGTAATCGGCATTGATGTTGGCGGGAGCACTACAAAAATTGTAGGATTTCGTACTGAGGACGGGGTTCGCACCTTAATCGATCCCTTATTTGTACGGGCCACAGATCCTATCACCTCTGTTTACGGCGCTTTCGGCAAGTTTACCGATATCAATGGGTTGGCCCTGTCCGACATAGAAAAAGTAATGATTACCGGAGTAGGATCCACCTGTATTACCAGCGGTATTTATTCACTGCCCTGCGAGACACTGCCTGAATTTCGCTGTATTGGCCTGGGAGGACTGTACCTGTCAAAGCTCAACCAAGCAATTATTGTAAGCATGGGAACCGGCACAGCCCTGGTATATGCGCAGAAAGAAAAAGAGCCTGTGTATTTGGGTGGAACCGGCGTAGGGGGAGGCACATTGATGGGCCTTTCCAAAAAGATGCTGGGAATGGATACGGTGGACCACATTGAAGAGCTTGCCAAAACGGGAGATCTTCACAATATTGATTTAAAAATCAACGATATTTCTCGACAGGATATCATCCCCGGATTTGCAGACCGGATGACCGCTTCCAATTTCGGCAACATCAGTGATCTTGCTACAAAAAACGATATTGCTCTGGGAATTATCAATATGGTATTTGAAACGGTAGGGATGGTGAGCATTTTTGCAGCCCGCAACTATGGTTTGCAAGATATCGTTCTCACAGGGAATCTGACCAGAGTGATGCAGGTAACAGAAGTTTTTGAGGCTCTCAATCAAATGTTTGATATGCATTTTATTATCCCTAAGCATTCCCAATTTGGCACTGTAATCGGTGCAGCACTGGCTGGGTGTGAGTGAAAAGAAATTTTGTTTAAAAAGCTTCTCCTGTAGAGAAGCTTTTTTAGTATTCTACTTCTGCAAATACCCCCGCTGCGATGCGGCGGGGGTAATATATCAAGAAATTACGATAGCTTGGCTGAACATTCCGGCAAAAGCCGTTTCAGATTTAATTCTTGAATATTTCACATTTTTCCCGGAATGAGGATCATTGAAATAAAAATAGGTATCGTCATATCCTGTAAGCAGCATACAATGTACGGGAGATGTCCACTTAAACACCGTATCCGTTCCCACTATAGTCCATTTCTTTCCGTTTAAGTAGGGAGCTTTCATCTGAACAGTCGCCCATACTACCACAGGCTTTCCCTTGTCAATGTAATTTCGACATAAAGAATCCAGCGTTCCACCGCTGATTAGCTGCGCGGAATGCCCATAGGAAGAAATAAACTTATCACAGGCTTTTTTTATTACCGGCGCATAACAGCAAAGTCCCGTAGAGGCTCTAGGATCTCCCACAAAATAATCCCATGGACTGTATCCCCAACGCTGTCCGTTATCGTCATAATATGGCAGCTCGCTTATATCCAAATAATGATCTATAAATGTATCCACCGATATATCTATCCCCGCATATTGCAGCGCCATTACCGTGCTTACACTTTCACATCCGGTCGGCCATTTGAATCGCTGATCTATATAAGGAACATCCAAAATTACAGGCGCAGCGGTGACAACCACGCTTCTTGTGATCTGGGATGCATTTCCTGCGGCATCCTCCACGCTATAGGTAATCGTATACGTGCCAACAGTGCTGCAGTCCACTTCTCCCTGCGCGACAACTTTATGCGATATATTTCCATCGAAATCGTCCGATGCTTTTACACCAGGATCCGCAAATTTTTTTCCGGTGTATATTTTTATTGTTTGATTCCCAAGAAGAAACAGGCGAGGCGGCGTGTTGTCCGAAATGTGTACCAATCTGCTGGCAGACGCGGTATTGCCGGATCCATCAGAAACGCTGTACGTAAAAGTAAAGTTCCCCTCTGTACAGGGTTTGTAATCCGACTCGATGAATACCTCACTTGTTAGGTCTCCTTCCAGATCATCCCAAGCCCTGTATCCAGGGTCTACAAATTTTGCCGTATGGGTGTAAATCTCTGTGTTTCCCTGCAAAACAAGCTGCGGCGGAACAACGTCCTGCACGCTGACACGACGCTGTACATGCGCCGTATTTCCGCTGGAGTCCTCTACCATATAGGTAATAATACATGTGGAAGTCCCCTCGTCGTACTCCCTGGAAATGGTAACCTCCGATGTTAGATCCCCGTCATAATTATCGGATGCCGCATATCCCTGTTCCTCAAAAAGATCTATGGACGGTAGCGTCATTTCCAATTCCCCATACAGATAGATTTCAGGAGACGTTTTATCTACGACATGAAAAGTTCTGTGTATTGCATATTCACGGCCAAAAAAAGAAATCCTGTATTCCTTCTCATATTCCCCTATCTTAGAAGCAGATGGGTTCTCCTGAAACACAATTTTGTTTGAGAGATTAAAAAACCAAAAGGATGCTTTGCATCCAGGATCAGAAAATTCCCCAAACACTTCAACTTCTATAACGTCGGGGCCTTTTAATACAAGTTTCGGCTTGGTAAAAATCATAAGACAGGCAAGCAAAGCGATTAGGGAAAAGCAGAAAAAAACTCCCAAAAACAGTGTACGATGTTTATGCTGTTTCCGTTTACTTGGCCCGGAAAGGCAGCATACAATAGGTGACCGCACAGGTTTATGACTATTATAATCTGTTTCGTCTAAAATTATAATCCCTCCCGTTTTCACTGTATATTATATAGGCATATTCTATTTTATTTTGCAAGATATTATAATATCATATTATAGTGAAAATGCAATATTCTATCAAAAAATATGGCATGTCCGCAAAATATAAAAGCGGATCAGTCTGCCGCGCATGGTAGATTGATCCGCTTTTACTTTGCTATTGTTGCTGCAGAAGCAGTCGTCCATTAAGACGCCATAATTCGGATTTTAGACTCCAGGCCGGCAAAGGTATCTCCGGCTAACGCATGAGAGGCTTCCGCCTCCAGGGTAGGAGGAGTAATAAATTCTGCATATCCTGCCGGCGAGTCAGGCAGCGTCTGAATGTCGCCAAATACCAAGGACGCCCGCTCCAGTGTCTCACGAACCGCGTCTGTCTTTACCCGTACATAATAGGAAAATACATTTTCAGCGAAAGGCTGCACATATCCCGCTGGGGCCGCCTTCCATTCCATATGCAATTCCCGGTCTGCAAGGCCGCTGGCAGCTGCTACAATATCGGATACCACAGCGCCTGCTGTTGGCAGACGACCTGCCCCGCGGCCATAATACATTACATCTGCCGTTACAGGACTGACAAATCGAATCCCATTATACACATCGTCAATATTAGCCAGCGGACTGGTGCCGGGAACGAACACCGGGCACACATACAAGGATGCATGTTCCCCGCTGATACGGGAACTGCCAAGGAGTTTAACCGTGCCGCCCCATCTGGCTGCGGCATCCATATCTGCCGGAGTGATTTTCGTCATCGTCTCTGTATAAACGTCCGCTTCATCTGCCAGCATATTGGTAGCAATAGCTGTCAGAATGATAATCTTTCGCTGTGCATCTAGCCCATCCACATCCGCTGCAGGATTTGCCTCTGCATATCCTAGTGTCTGCGCCTCTGCAAGGGCCGCCTCAAAGGTAGCTCCATCTTTGCGCATCCGGGTAAGAATATAGTTTGTGGTACCGTTCATAATGCCGTCAATGGCTGTGATCGTATCTCCTGCAAGACTGGTACGCATGCCGCGAATTTGAGGGATTCCGCCGCCTACACTGGCCTCACAAAGATAAGATACGCCCATTTCCCTGGCTGCCGCCAAAATCTCTACGCCCCGCTTCGCAACCAATTCTTTATTGGATGTGACCACGCTTTTACCACTACGGATCGCCTGCATAGTAAAATCAAAAGCCGCACCTACACCGCCCATGGTCTCACACACGATGGAAATCTGCGGGTCATCGGCTATAACGGACATGTCATGAACCACTCTGTCTCCATAAGGAGAATCGGGAAACTCCAGCCTGTCCAAAATATATTTTACATGGATCTCGTCATGGACCATACGCTGCAGGGCTGCTTTATTCTGTTCCAGAACCTCTGTGATTCCGCCGCCTACCACGCCGAATCCAAGAATCGCAATATGGATCATCTGTGTACTCTCTTTCCTTATATTCACTACTTATTTTAGTATACCATACTGGTAAGACAAAATCAATTCCCTATCTGCGGGACAATCTTTCGTCCTTCCAAATAATACCGTTTGCTTTTGGCTTCTCCCATAGAAAATGTTTTGCGCGGCAGCGGCCCATTAGCAGTCACGTAGGAGAAAAGGCTTTCCTTATCCACGCCGGCACAGAAAAAACCCAGACATCCGTCCCCGATGCTAAGGGCGCGCAGAGAATCCTCTCCGTGAATATAATCGCAGACCACGCTGGGATGGACTTTTACATACTCATCAATAAAGTTTTGCAGACACCCCACATCTAAAGCGTGTCCGCCAGGCAGCAACATGCTCCGTTCCCCTTTTGCCCATACCGCCGTTGTGTATCCCTCTCCTGTGCCGCACGCATCCAAAGCCTCCAACACATCTGCGGGATCACAATTTTTCAGCAGACGATATATCGGTTCAAACTCCAATGCAGAATCATGCAGATTCACAATCTCTACCAAAGCGTACCGTGCCGGATGCATTTTTGCGACATCCTCTCCCAATGCAGACTTGATTTCCTGATAATATGCCGCAGCGCTGGCCAGAGAGTGGTTTCCGTCGCCTACCGCATATACCACGCTGCCCCGCCGGCGGGCTTCATAATTGGAAAGAGCCGAAAGCAACTGCGCCTGCACTTCTCCTTTTATCAGATATCCTGCAGCCCATCCGCCGCCCTGCATCAAAGGGAAATGATACAAAGGCTCCATCAAATTCTTTTTGTCTCCTAGCGGCATGATTACAAGATTTTCCGGATCGTCCATCAGCAGCATCACATGAGGCAATTCCACAGTTGCCTGGCGGCGAACTGCTACTCTGGGCGGAATCCGGTCTACTACTGTCTCTTCGGTAGGACGAATCGCCGAACGAGAAGCGGCAGTATAGTCATACTCTTCTAGGTCTATCTTTCCAACGATTCCACGACGCACCTTCCCATCGGGAAGCGTGCGCTCTAGATAGACCATACTGTCTGGGAAAAGACGAAGCTTTTCACAAATCGAATGCATATTTTCTCGAATTGCATCCTCGCGTACCCGCTCGGACGCCGTGCCAAGGTACACCTCCGGAAGAATCAGTCCAAGGGCAGACAACGCGCCATCTACCGTCTCCTCCGCCGTCCTCCAGTATTCCGGTTCGCTGGTAAACTGATCACAAGCAATTACCGCCCAGCGGGTCCAGTCCTCGCTGTCCGATGAATAAGGCGGCAACAAAATATCTGCTGGCGTGACAATAGTTTTCTGCATACTGACGATTCCTTCCTAATTTCTTATTGACAATATTATACAGAAAATTTCCCCTCTTGTCAATCTTACAGGCCGCTGTGATAGTCAAATATATTTTAACAAATTTTGCTTGTACACAGAAAAAAGATGGGGTAAAATGAATAAGAAAGGGAGATGATTTTATTATGATGAGTCCGCCAATGAGAGGCAGAGAAGAAGCGCTGCAAAAGCTGCGAGAACCCAAACCAAAAAACATCCGAGAAGTTCCTGGATATCTGGGTCGTATAATCAGCAATTTTTTTCGCCGCCTGTTTTACATATTTGAACTGGTGTGGGAAGCAAAACCATGGATTTTGCTGGTGATGCTGTTGTACTGTCTTATTAGCGGCGTACTCCCTGTTGTGGGCGCCTTCATCAATGCAGGAATTTTAAATACACTGGCGCAGGCTTATACATCTGCTCTGACGGGAGGCCCTCTCCCCTTCCAGGGCATCATAGGACTCCTGATTCTAAAATTCATATATTTATTTGCCAGCGCCCTCATTGGAAACATCTATCAAATAATTATTCGCATTTCGGGAGAGTTGGTTTCCAACCATATAAAAGTAAAAATTATTGAAAAAGCAAGAGACGTAGATCTTGCCAGCTTCGATATGCCGCAATTTTATGAAAAAATGGAGAATGCCAGCAGAGAAGCAGGCAACCGTCCTGTGGCA
Organism: uncultured Clostridia bacterium; assembly: GCA_947643245.1. GTDB lineage: Bacteria > Bacillota > Clostridia > Oscillospirales > CAG-272 > Avispirillum. The sequence continues at coordinate 7,444 of CANRVI010000042.1, forward strand.
ATTTTGCAGTCTACCTTCAATATTCTTTCCGTCTGCATCAGTGTAATCTCCTATATTGCCATTTTGGCCGCCATTAGCCCATGGGCGCCTGCCATTATCGTAGCCCTTTCTGTTCCTACAGCAGTAATCAGCTTCATATACCGGAAGAAAAATTTCCAGTATATGCGGCACCGCTCTAAAGACCGGAGACAGATGAACTACTATAATAATTTAATGGTAGATAAAGACGTGGCCAAAGAAGTGCGGATTTTTCATCTGTCCGATATCTTTATCGACAGCTACAAAAAAACCTTTCAGCAATATTTTGTCGGTATGAAAAAACTGATTGTTCAGGAAGGCATCTGGAGCAGCGCCATGGCCTTTATCGCAGCTGCGGTCAATTGCAGCCTATTTTTATATATTGCAAATCTGGTGCGGTTGGGGACAGCACAAATTGGAGACTACTCCCTATATACTGGTGCGCTGGAATCGATTTCCGCCGGCGTATCCTCGCTTATTACAACTACAGCGACCATATATGAAGGAACCCTGTTTATTGACAATATGATTTCCTTTATGGAAGAGCAGCCCAAAATTCTACCCATTCTTTCCCAGCCGCTTCATGTGAAGCGATATACCGGACATACTATTGAATTTCGTCATGTAAGCTTTGCTTATCCGGGTACGACACGACGTGTAATTGACGATGTCAGCTTTATAATTAATCCCGGAGAAACCCTAGTACTGGTAGGTCTGAATGGTGCAGGAAAGACCACACTGATCAAACTCCTCACTCGGTTGTATGATCCCACGGAAGGTGTCATTTTACTGGACGGTGAAGATATTCGCAGCTACGATATAAACGAACTATACGACATGTTCGGCATCATTTTCCAGGATTTTGGAAAGTACGCTTTTACCGCCGGCGAAAACATTCAGTTTGGTCAAGCCAGCAAGGGATATGTCCCCAAAGATATCGCGGCAGCAGCAACTGCGGCGGGCGCGGACGCATTCATCGGCAAACTAAAAAATGGTTTGGATACCCCCCTGACACGGTATTTTGAACCAGATGGAACAGAGCTATCCATCGGCCAGTGGCAAAAGTTGTCTGTAGCACGGGCATTCTACAGCGATTCAGACGTGCTGATTCTGGATGAACCCACAGCAAGCCTGGATCCGCTGGCAGAACAGGAAATCTTCAATCAATTTGAACATCTGCGCCAGGACAAGACCACCATTTTCGTATCCCACCGGCTTTCCAGCGCCACCATTGCCTCCAAAATTTTGGTATTGGAGCAGGGAAAAATTGTGGAGAGTGGTAACCATGCCCAGCTGATGATGCAGCGGGGAAAGTATTGGAAGCTGTTTTCCACCCAAGCGGAGCGATATACGGGAGAAAAGAAGGACAGAAAATTTCCGCCTGATTCGCCGCCCAAGGAAATGCATCCACGCTAAGCCATTTATTTTAAATCCCCAAAAAAGAAAAAGGCAATCTGTCGCTTGTCGCTCCCGGCAAAATTGTTGGCGGTGATGTATACAAAAACAGAAACGAACACTTACCGATGAGCAATGATCAAGACTGGTATGAATGCCACGTAGATTACTTGTATGGCCACAGAAATACAAAACAGCGATAGATATGTACGAAGATTGCAAACCGGTTAAAAGACTATGCAGGTAAACAATATACACGTTTTTTGACTATAAAATATATTAGTTGATAGATAATTCCCTTCAAACAAATACAAAAACTGCGCAGAAAATTCTGCGCAGTTTTTATATTTTCTACTGAATATCCGGCAGGCTTGCAGCCGCAACAGAGATCGGAAGAGCGTCGTGTAGGGAAAGAGTGTCTCACCAAGTGTAGATC
>CANRVI010000043.1 GCA_947643245.1 uncultured Clostridia bacterium
GACAACATCAGCTTTATCCGATTTTCCTGATTAATTTTCGTAGCACCAGGATCATAATCTATTGCTACAATATTTACATTAGGATGACGCTCCTTAATTGGCTTCATCATTCCCTTACCTACAATATGGTTGGGCAGACATCCAAAAGGCTGCGCGCAAACAATATTGTTGACGCCGGAGTCAATTAGCTCCAACATCTCGGCCGGAAGCAGCCACCCCTCTCCCATTTTAGTACCCATACCAATGTAGCCGCTTACCAGCTTTCTTGTATGTTCTATGGGTGTAGGTGCTGCAAAGCTGCTGTTTTGCCGAATTGCCGCAATCAAATCATTCTGCATTTTGCGCATAATCTGATATACTGCTCTGCTGCCGGCGGATTTCAACTTTCCAATTCCATAAAGTTTTGTATCTATAATACTATTGTAAATACAGTACATACAGAAATCGATCAGTCCAGGCATGGACACCTCTGCGCCCTGAGACACAAGAAAATCCTCTAGATTGTTATTGCCAAGGGGCGAGAACTTAACAAAAATCTCGCCGACAATGCCAACCTTGATTTTCTTTTCCTGTCGCCGCCCGATCCTGGCAAAATCCCGTACAATGGCTGCATAATTTTTCTTCACATCCCGATATCTTACCTTTTTGTCGAATAGTTCGTCTGCAAGATATTTTGTCCATTTATTGCACAACACATCCGTTGTTCCCAATTCAGCCTCATAGGGACGACACTGATTGCGCAGCGTCATAAGTAAATCCCCGTATAGTACCGCATAAATCATTCCCCGAATCAACGGCAATGTCAGCTTGAAGCCCGGATTTTCTTCCAAGCCGGATATATTCAGGGAAATTACCGGAATATATCCGTACCCTGCCTTTTCCAATGCCTTACGCAAAAGCGCAATATAGTTAGATGCGCGGCATCCGCCTCCAGTCTGCGTAAGCATCAAAGCTACCTTATGGCTATCGTATTTTCCAGACTGGATGGCATCTAAAAACTGACCGATTACCAAAAGTGCTGGGTAACAGGTATCGTTATGTACATATTTTAATCCACAGTCTTTTACATTCTGTCCGCAGTTTTCCAAAAGCTCTGTTTTATAGCCATGACGAGTAAGGATCTGCGCAATCATTTTGAAATGCATCGGCAGCATTGTAGGAATCAGGATCGTGTAATCCTTTTTCATTTCCTCTGTAAACTGCACCTTTGGTCCGATCATGCAAGCACCTCATCTCTTTTTGTGTTTTCCAAATCTTCCGCGTTTTTCCGCTCATCTATTGCGCCAATCAAGCTGCGTAAACGAATCTTTACTGCACCCAAATTTGTAATCTCATCAATTTTCAACTGTGTATACAGCTTTCCACTTTCCTCCAGCATCCGCCGAATCTCATCCGTGGTAATCGCGTCTACGCCGCATCCAAAGGAAACCAACTGCACCAATTGGCAGTCCGCATGAAGCGCAGCGTATTGCGCCGCCCTGTACAGCCGCGCATGATACGTCCATTGGTTGAGCACCTCAATCTTTGGGGTCTCTGTAAGATTTGAAATACTGTCCTCACTGACCACAACAAATCCCAGCGTAACCGCAAGGCGATCAATCCCATGGCCCACCTCCGCATCCGCATGATAGGGTCGACCGGCCAAAATCATAACCGGGTATCCCTCACTGCGAGCAAAGGACAAGGCGCGCCGCCCTTCTCTGCGAATATCCGCCATCCAAACATCATACGCATCCAAACCGGCGTCTACTGCAACCGCAACTTCCCTTTTGGAGATATCCGAAAAAAACTTTTTTAAATACCGATACAGTCCCTTTGTCAGTTCTTTGGCATCGTTGATATTTAAATAAGGATACAAAAACTTTGTTTTTGCCAGTCCGTCAGTATTACCGGAAAGCAGTTCCGAGTAATACGCCACCACCGGGCAGTTATAATGATTGTCTCCGGATTTTTCATCCATATTATAGGTAAGGCAAGGATAAAAAATTGCGTCTACATCTGCGTCTAACAGCAGCTGTATATGTCCATGCATCAATTTAGCCGGATAACATGCCGTATCCGACGGGATGCTGAAATGCCCCTTTTCGTAAATCTCCCTGCTGGATTGGCCTGTAAGAATCACACGAAATCCAAGCGTGCGAAACAATGTATGCCATAGTGGCGCCAGTTCATACATCCCAAGCGCTAAAGGCAATCCGATAGTGCCGCGCCGCCCTTCTCCTTCGTTCTTTGCAAGAGCAGCCAGTTTATCCCGTTTAAATTGATGCAAATTCGGAAGCGCTGCATTGGCTCCATGAGATGCACCCGCTCCCCGCTCACATTGGTTTCCCGAAACAAATTTTGCGCCAGTACTAAACGTATTAATGGTCAGATTACACCGGTTTTCACACTTTTGGCAGCGTGCACTAGCAGCCTTATGGACAAATTCCGCAAGAGACGCGGAATCGATCAGCGTTGTCTCACGGCTTCCCTGTTCGGCAGCATACAACGCCGCGCCATATGCACCCATAAGTCCGGCAATCCCCGGTCGAGTCACGTTTCTGCCCAATTCCATTTCAAAGCTGCGCAGCACTGCATCATTGTAGAAGGTCCCTCCCTGTACAACAATATTCTCACCAAGCTCATCTGCACTTCCCGCACGAATTACCTTGTAAATAGCATTTTTTACAACACTAATGGATAGTCCCGCAGAGATGTCCTCCACACCGGCGCCATCCTTCTGCGCCTGTTTTACAGAAGAATTCATAAACACCGTACACCGGCTGCCAAGATCTACAGGTGCCTTTGCGGCAAGTCCCAGCCGTGCAAACTCTGAAACAGAATACCCCATAGACTTTGCAAATGTCTCCAAAAAAGATCCGCAGCCAGAAGAACAAGCTTCATTGAGCATAATGCTGTCAATCGACTGATTTTTAATTTTAAAACATTTGATATCCTGCCCGCCGATATCTAAAATAAAATCCACATTAGGATCAAAATGACGGGCCGCCGTGTAGTGGGCAATGGTTTCTACAATACCTTTGTCTACACCAAAAGCGTGGCAAATCAGTTCCTCTCCGTATCCGGTTACAGCACTTTGCCGTATGCGTATTCTGTCGCCGCAAAGAATATATATTTTTTCCAGCTGCTGTCGGACAATCTCTACAGGATTGCCTTTATTGGAATCGTAATATGTATACAGCAGTCTGCCCTCTCCATCAATCAGCGCAAGCTTTGTAGTGGTACTGCCGCAATCGATTCCTAAATATGCATCCCCAGTATATGCAGACGCGTCTGCTACAGGTACATTCGCCTGACTGTGCCGGCGTACAAAGGCTTCGTATGCTTCTTTACTTTCAAACAAAGGCTGACTGTGCTCCGACTCCGTTTTCATGTCGGCAGCATTCTCAATACGTTCCATTAGAAAATCCATGTCTGCCGGGGCTCCGGCTCGCCCAGCATACAGCGCCGCTCCTAGCGCCACGGCAAACCGGCCATATTCCGGGAACAAAGCTTCTCCCTCTCCAAGTTTCAAGGTCTCTACAAAGCGACGACGCAGCCCCTTGCAGTAATATAAAGGGCCTCCCAAAAACATAACCCGTCCCTCAATTTTGCGTCCCTGAGCAAGTCCGGCGATGGTTTGATTTACCACTGCCTGATAAATACTGGCTGCAATATCCTCTTTTCTAGCCCCCTGATTGAGTAGTGGCTGTATATCGGTTTTGGCAAACACACCGCATCGAGATGCAATAGAGTAGATTCGATCGCTTTTCAGAGACAGCGCGTCCAACTGGTCAGGCGTCACATCCAAAAGCGTTGCCATTTGGTCAATAAACGCGCCTGTCCCTCCTGCACAGCTGCCGTTCATACGCTCGTCGGTCCCGCCTTTGAAAAAAATAACCTTTGCATCTTCCCCCCCAAGCTCAATCACACAGGAAGTCTCCGGTTCCAAGGTTTTTATCACCTCACCAGCAGCGAATACTTCCTGCACAAAAGGGATTCCAGCAGCTTGCGCCATCCCAAGCCCAGCGGAACCGGATATTGCTACACGCACTGTATCCATATGCACATGCTGCCTGACGTCTCGGAGAATCTCCAGCGTTTTCTGGCGAACCTGCGACATATGCCGTTCGTACTTTTCGTATACAACTTCACCGCCAATGACCACCACAACCTTAGCCGTAGTGGAGCCGATATCGATTCCGATACGGATATCGTCCCCCGCTCTATCTAATTTCTTCAGCATCCAAAAATCCTCGCTTGCTTTTTACTGTATCACCGGCCGCTGCCAGTGTTATTTTTGCTATTAAACCAAAATGGCGTATCCCTCTGCGTAGGCGCACTTGTCTCGTAAGCAGATCCATTCGTATCCGTCTCATTGTATCCATAATCTCGATAGCCGCCATTTCCAAAGCCGCAAAATAGTCCATTTGCGCACATGTTGATACAAGAACATAGCAGACACATGCCAAGCACAGGATTTACCCTGCAAAAAGGCATACCGTAGTTCTGTGCCTTGGAACGATAAATATGCCCGCCGGATTTAATAGTCTGCATTGCCTGACGGTATACGGCATTCCCTGGCTCCATACGCACTGCCTGTTCAATATGGCTGATAGCAGTCACAACATTACCCAGTTCCTGATGAGCGATGGCACTAAGATAATACCATCGTGCGCTACGATCCCGCACATTGGAAAGAACATTCAAGGCCTCCTGATATAGTCCGGACTGTATATATCGCTGGGCAATATCTGTATAAGAGAAGCCGGCCCCGTATGCACTGCCGCCATATGCATTTCCATAACCACTGTTTCCATAGCTATAGAAGCCGGATCCACCAGAATATCCTGACGATGTGCTGTTCCTGGATTCGCCGGACGCTGCAGCACCATTTTTAATTTGCTCATAGGCGTCATTGATTACCGACATTTTTCGAGCTGCCTCCGCATTTCCTGGATTCAAATCCGGATGAAACTTTTTGGCAAGTCGGCGATACGCCTTCGTAATCTCTTCTTCACTGGCTCCCGGAGAAATGTTCAGAACCTTGTACGGATCTTCTGCCACGGCGCCTTTCCTCTCTTCCCATAGACATTTCAAATTTTGTCCAAATGCCCGAATAAATTATATTATCCAATATACTGCTGAAAAAGTCAAGTTCCAATTCACTATATGCCGCTGCACACCGATGCATCATTGCATCTAAAATTTCACGGCGGTCTGCGTCTGGCAGAAAGCTAAGTGGATTATATCTCTGCCGCTGCAAATCAGCCCGCAGATCCACCACTGCATCCATCATATAGATTACACGCCCTAAAGCGTCGCCAAATGCACGCAGCCTGCCGCTCAGTTTATCCTCCTGCCAAATAAATAATTCAGACAAAAGCCGGCCAAAAGCCGCCGCAGCCATATCCGGATTTGGATCTCCTCGACGCTCAATTGCAGAAAGGGCAGCAAGGCAGCTTTCTATTGCATCACACTGCCGGGGATACTTTGAATAAATCCCCCGATACTCTTTTTTCAGCAAGCGCCATGTACACCATCCGCCTACATTTTTATCATCATTCCAATTGTCCTGTGCACTTTTCATCGCCAAAGCGATGTTCATATCTGCCGCATACCGAGTAATTTCATTGATATACACATCCTGCTTTTTCATGGGATGTACAGGGCATGTATGATGATCGTGCTCAAAAGGAAGCTGATATATGGAGGACAAAAGCAGCGCCAAAAACACCATATCGTAATTTAATCCGTCCCCGCAGTCCGTGACGCACGCCAAGAGAATGGCAAATACCACAGTATACCCCTTGGTACATCAGCCGGTCCGTTTCGTTAAGCCGCTCCGAATTGGCTATAACATATCCAAACATACTGCTTTTCCTTCCTTTTTAATTCTGTCCACTACACCTTTGCATTATATCTTCTAATGCGGCGCAAGCATGATTCAATTCCTGTATATCTCTGCCGCGCATGGCAGAACGTACACGCTTCTGCGCCTCGCGCAGCTGCACTTTCTGTTCCCTTGTCAGTTTTTTCAAAGAAGATGTGGCCGACAGCAGTTCCTCTGCGTGGATTCTGCTGTCGCCTTGTTCCTTTTTCAAATGATCTTCCGCCGCATATGTTGCCGCATCCCGCATAGCCCTGGCAATCTCATCCTGACTTAAATTGGAAGAAGCCTGAATCACAATTTGCTGCTCATTTCCAGTTCCCAGATCCCTGGCAGATACATTTACAATCCCGTTTGCATCAATGGAAAAGGTAACTTCAATCTGCGGAACGCCTCTAGGCGCCCTTCGAATTCCACTAAGTCGAAAGCGGCCTAGTGATTTATTCCCACTGGCCATTTCCCGTTCCCCTTGAAGCACATGAACGTCCACACTGGTCTGAAAATTTGCCGCCGTAGTAAAAACTTGACTTTTCTTAATGGGAATGGTCGTGTTGCGCTCGATTATCTTTGAAAAGACGCCGCCCATCGTTTCAATTCCTAAAGACAACGGCGTCACATCCAAAAGCAGCAGCCCCTTTACCGTACCGCTGAGCACGCCGCTCTGGATTGCCGCCCCCATCGCCACGCACTCGTCTGGATTAATTCCTTTGAAGGGCTCACGTCCTGTAAGCGAACGTATATAATCCTGCACTGCGGGGATTCTGGTAGACCCGCCTACCAATATTACCTTGCCGATATCCTCTCTGGAAATGCCCGCATCTTCCATTGCCTGCCGCACAGGCCCGCCTGTTGCTTCTACAAGGTGACGCGTCAAATTATTGAACACCTGTCGTGTAATTGTCATTTCTAAATTCAGCGGACCGTTTTTATTACTGGAAATAAAGGGCAGCAAAATAGTAGATGCCGTCATCACAGATAACTCTTTTTTTGTCTTTTCCGCCGCCTCGCGGACCCGCTGCAATGCAGTGTTGTCTTTACGCAAGTCTACTTTATGCTGCTTTTTGCATTCTTTTACAATATAGTCTACAAGGCATGCGTCAAAATCATCTCCGCCTAGACGATTATTGCCCGCCGTAGCCTGTACATCAATAATTCCTTCAGAAATAGACAAAATAGACACATCAAAGGTGCCGCCGCCTAAATCATACACCATTACCTTTTTTGTCTCTTCCTTATCGATGCCATATGCCAGGGCAGCCGCCGTAGGTTCGTTTACAATCCGGTGGACTGTCAAACCTGCGATTTTCCCCGCATCCTTGGTAGCCTGCCGTTGAGCATCCGTAAAATATGCTGGTACGGTAATCACGGCATCTGTCACAGGCTCGCCCAAATAGTCCTGGGCATCCGATTTCAGCTTCTGCAGAATCATAGCCGAAATTTCCTGAGGTGAATACGCCTTCCCGTCTATTTTCACTCGATAATCACTGCCCATTTCTCGCTTGATAGAAAAAGTCGTACGCTCCTGGTTCGCCGCAGCCTGCCGCAGCGCCGCCTGACCCACCAAGCGCTCTCCATCCTTTGTAAAAGCAACCACAGACGGCGTGGTCCGTTCTCCCTGTGCATTAGGAATGATTACACACTCCCCGCCTTCCATTACTGCCGCGCAGGAATTGGTCGTTCCAAGATCTATTCCGATGAGCCGTCCCATACCGTTTTGTTCCTCCCGCATTTACTGCTTTTGTTATATGATAGCAGTATTACATCAAGTTTACGTCAATCCAACATCAACCCAATATCAACTTTGTAAAGAAATTATGAAGTTTCTTTAAGAAACGAAAATATTCATCCGACTCGAATTGGTGCTTTTCAACGCCGTTCCTCCTCGCTAAAATATTAAAACGGGCAGTTCCCATTATAGGTAACTGCCCGATCAACTAAAACGGATAATGCTTTTAAAGCAACTCCAAAGCTCTTTTATACAGTGGGTCAAAATCACAGCCACAATTCCCACATTCTTTGTCTGCCCGCTTAATTGCTGACACTAATGTTTCTTTATCATCCTTTCCATCTAACCATTGCTGCGCAGGAACAGATATTAAATCCCAACCAGACGCAGCAAACTTTTCCATGATAGATTTTAATTCTTCCATAATAAACTCCTTTCTAATAGAGGCTGCCAATTTACCATTTTAATTCTATCATGGGGTTTGATTCCATTCAACCATTTTTGTTAATTTCTAAAATTTTTAAGACAGAAAAACTTTTCCGAAAAGGGACATATCCTGCAAGTCTTGCAAAAGAAACCAGCTTTGTAGTATACTGTAAAAAGAAAAAGCCGCGACGGCGGCGGAACGGAGAACAAAATGTTCAATATTCTTGTAGCTGAAGACGATACCGAGCTGAATCTGCTGTTCTGTACAGTACTGCGTAAAAATGGATATAATCCGCTGCCTGCTCTGGACGGTGTAGAAGCACTCCGTCTGATGGAGCAATCTTATATCGATCTAATTATCTCAGATATTATGATGCCGCACATGGACGGGTTTGCGCTGACAGAAGCAGTGCGGCAGACAGACAAGCTCACTCCAGTATTGCTGATTACCGCTAAAGAAAGCTTTGGTGATAAGCAAAAGGGATTTCTATCCGGAGCGGACGACTACATGGTAAAGCCAGTTGATGTAGACGAAATGATTCTGCGGGTAGGCGCCCTTTTACGCCGTGCAAAAGGAATCAGCGAACACAAGCAAATCATTGGCGGCACTGTACTAGATTATGATTCGCTGACGGTCACAGCAGAGCAAAAAGAAACAGTTTTGCCCCAAAAAGAATTTTTCCTTTTATATAAATTAACCGCCAATCCAGGGCATATTTACACACGTCAGCAATTAATGGATGAAATCTGGGGTATGGAAAGCGAAACAGAAGCCCGTACCGTAGACGTGCACATCAATCGCCTGCGGGACCGATTCCGAGAAAATAAGGACTTTGAAATCATTACTGTTCGCGGACTCGGATATAAAGCCGTGAAAAGGTAAAGGAGTTCCGTGATGAAAAAACGCAGCTTTAAATTGGGATTTTATTTCACTCTTGTGGTGTTTGCCATTATGTCCGCTTCCATTCTCCTCATCGCCCCTATTATGGCGCTGACGGCCAGCCGGGGATATTTTGCAGGAATGGATATAATGGCATCCTTTGTTGTGCTGTATCTGCTCAGTATGGCAACAGGTGTAACCATATCCGCTATTGTGGGTCATAAAATTTTAAAGCCTATTTTAAAATTCAGCAGCGCGCTAAAAGAAGTGTCAGCAGGCAATTTT
>CANRVI010000044.1 GCA_947643245.1 uncultured Clostridia bacterium
GTCCTTTTTCCATGCCCCGATATCATCATATTCCAAGAAATCCATGCCCGTGCATGGCCGGTCCGATATTGACAAAAGGGAGCGGACAGGATATAATAGCCACATAATGACTATTAATGATTGATTGCATTGGCTTTGCCGTGTTAACATATATAAGGAGACTGAAATGAAAAAAAGCATTCAGATCGTTTTGATTATCGCTGTCGTCCTTTTAGTCGCAGGCGCCGGCGTCTGCGCTATTCTTCTTTTTTCCGACAAGCCCAATAATACCAACACGCCGGTCCAAACGGAAATGCCACCGGAAACACAGCACGAAAATATAGAATATCAATATAACGAGGACGGCCAGATATCAAAAATAATATACTACGATAACGATGTACTCCAGGGCAGTACCGACTATGTATACACGGACAATTACACCTGTATCATCCATTTTGACAAGGACAACGAACAGATAGGATATGAACAAACCAATTATAACGCCCTAAAAAATCCTATCAAATACATCGAAAAAAAATTGGGAGAGCTTGTAATGTCTATCGAATACGACTACTATGCCGACCAATCTACCCTGCAGAAGAAAACCACAAAAACCTATAAAGACAGTACAGAAATTGCAGAAAAAGAATACTATGACGAAGCAGGCAAGATGACGCGCAAATGTACCTATGAGGACGGCAATCTAACCAGCGATATCACCTATACATATGACGCAAATGGAAAAGTGGCAGAAAGTAGTCCCACAAAAGATAGCGGTGACGCAAATGCCGCATAATATAAGCCGCATGCTGGCGGCCGTTCTGTGTCTCTTCTGCCTGACTTTTGTCGCATGTAACCCTAAGGACAGAGATAAAAGCACAGATGAAACAGAGGCAGTGACGGACGGCACCGTGTATGAATACAGTGCAAAAGGAAAGGTTCTATCCGCTATTACATATGAAGGCGGCGAGGAGGCCGGCAGAATCGAATATGACTACTGGCCCAGCGGGAATGTAAAAAACATTACCTTTTTAGAAAAAAATGAGATGATCGAATCGTGGAATTTTATCTATGGAGATGATGATTTTACCGTGCGTCGCAGAGTGCGTTGCTATACGGAAGACGCTCTGCCCTGCTCGGATATTTACGATTACGATGAAAAGGGTAATCTCCAAAAAATGTCCACTTATGAAAATGACGTGTACTGCGGCAGCTATCAGTACACCTATAACACAGACGGAGAAACTACATATAGCTGCCAAACCGACGCCAATGATGATATTATCAACTATACAGAGTATACCTTCTATGAGGACGGAACCACACAGGCAGGTTACTACTACGAATACGGCAGTTTGTCCCGATATTGGATCAATACCTATAAAAATGGAGAAATTGCATCCGTCACCTTTTACGACAGCAAAGACAATCTAATGTCCCGCACAGAATATACGTATAATAGCGACGGAAAAGTTTCAAAAATGTTGTTCCACGACGCATCGGGAGAAGTAGTTGGATACATGGAATCCCTCTACAACGAAGCAGGCGTCCACTATAAAGATATTTATTATGAAAACGGACAACCTGTGTACGGATACAACTATACGGAAGAAGGCATTTCAACTTACTTTGAATATTAAATTTAGGCGCGTGCGCCTCTGCCACAGGCCGTCCTAAAGAGAGAGGTAACATCCGATGAGGGCAAGGAATTTTCCTTGCCCGCTTTGTTTGCCAAATCTTTGATGCTTTCCCAGGCCATTCAAAACTTTGTATTGAATGGAGAGTACCGTTTATGAATGATCGGGAAAAGCTCCAGATTATGGTTTAATGTGTGGTTTGAAATGGGTGAAAATATGTATGATGTAATTGTAATCGGCGCCGGCCCTACCGGAAGCACCGCCGCAAAAGTACTTGCTGAAAGAGGATTTTGTGTTTTGTTGGTAGAGCGTCATAAACTTCCTCGCTATAAATCCTGCTCTGGCGTTTTGATACAAAAAACGATGGACTTGATACGACGCTACTTCGGTAAGGATGCGCCGCTCTCTGTAACGTGTATCCCAGCAGAAAACAAAGGGATGATTTTTACGGATGATAAAGGCCGGGAATTTCGTTTTGAGCAAGACGGCTTGAACATCTGGCGCAATTCCTTTGATAACTGGCTGACAGAACAGGCTGCAGCATCCGGCGTGCAAGTCAGGGACAGCACCAGTGCCATCTCCTGTGAAGAGCAGCCTGATTCAATTATTGTCACACTGCATGGAGAAACGACTTATACAGAACAGGCCCGCTATGTGATCGACTGTGAAGGCGTCACCGGCCTGCTAAAGCGAAAGCTGCTTGGCAATAGCCAGGACTTTATCACGACTTTCCAGACGTTTAACCAAGGGAAAATTCAGCTAGATCCCCATTATTTTTATGCCTATTTACAGCCGGAGCTGTCCGAGTATGACGCCTGGTTTAATGTGAAGGATGAAATGCTGGTGCTGGGTGTATCCGTGAAGGATACCAGCAGGATCGGACATTTTTATGGGCAGTTTATCTCCTATATGGAAGTACATCACGGCTTACAGATCGAGCAGCAGCTCAAAACTGAAAAATGGCTGATGCCCCATATTCGCCCCGGCTGTCCTATCTCCTATGGACAGGGGCGGGTTCTGTTCGCTGGAGAGGCAGCCGGGTTCCTAAATCCGATGGGCGAAGGTATTTCGGCTGGAATGGAGAGCGGTTACTGCGCGGCCCAGGCCATAGCAAGTCATGTTGATTCTCTGGATATGATTTATGCAGATTATCAGAGGAACACACAGCAGTTAAAGGCTTACATGGAACGCCAATGGAATTTTGTCGGGCGGATGGCCGATACATTTTTGGACATGATTATCTGAATGGAAGAGAACGGATACTATTCACAGTCACCTTTTATTTTATAACGCAGTCGCTGCATGGGAAAGCGCGTAAAAAAAGCCCCCTGCAGCACGCAGGGGGCAACAGCAACTACTGGAGAAGAATCATCCATATCTGCTGTATCTAAACTATTTTTATTGATAACGAATCTCCTGATTCGTGAATCAACTGATGCCATTCTTTATCCCAAAAGCCCCTTCACCAGTGCAGGAACCTTTGCGTAGTCCTCCTCGTCCGGATTCCAAAGAGACTTTACTTCATCTTCCACAACAGCAAAACCCGCGTCTGCCAGCTTTTCCTTCAGGATTTTCACACACTCGCCGCTCCAGCCGTAGCAACCGAATGCGGCGGCCTTTTTATTCTTAAACTTCAAGGACTTGACAAAAGCAAGCCATCCTGTAACGGAACAAAGAATGTCATTTCCCTCTGTAGGAGATCCAACGGCAATAGCCTTGGACTTAAAAACCTCTGTCATCACTTCTGTTTTATCCGACTTGGAAACATTGAAGATTTTAACCACCGTGTCCGGGCTTTGTGTGGAAATCTCCTTTGCAATCGCATGGGCAATCTTCGCGGTTCCATCCCACATGGTGTCATAACAAACGGTAATTTGATTTTCCTGATACGTATCCGCCCAAGCTGCGTATTTCTCTACGATCTGCATGGGATTTTCTCTCCATATCACTCCGTGACTAGGCGCAATGATATCAATCGGCAGCTCCAACCCCAAAATTTCCGGAATTTTTTTAGCCACCAATGGAGCATACGGCTGCAGAATATTTGCAAAATATTTCATCGCTTCCCGCATAAGCAGGCACTGGTCCGCTTTGTCGTTATACAACTCCTCCACTGCAAAATGCTGTCCAAATGCGTCGTTAGAGAACAGGATATTGTCTTCCGTCATGTATGTTGCCATCGAGTCCGGCCAATGGAGCATGCGCATTTCTACAAAAATCAGCTTCTTCCCGCCGCCGATATCTAAGGTATCGCCTGTTTTGACCACGTGGAAATTCCATCCTCGTTTACCGTATTGGCCTTCCAGGCTTTTTACCGCATTTGCCGTGCAGTAAATCGGCGTGTCCGGAATTTCGTCCATGAGCGCTGTAAGTGCACCGGAATGATCCACCTCACCGTGGTTTGCAATAATATAATCAATTTTACTCAAATCGATTTCTTTTTTTAAATTCTCTACAAATTCAAACCGATGTGGCGCCCAAACCGTATCGATCAAAACCGTCTTTTCCTCTTCAATGAGATACGCATTTTGGCTGGAGCCGTGGGCGATAGTATAGTCCTCCCCATGGAAAGTCTGCAACTCCCAGTCAATATATCCCACCCAGCTTACATTATTTTTGATTTGACGTTTCATCGTTTATCAGTCCTTTCTTGTTACCCAATCTTGCATAGTTCCATACATCGTCTTACATTTTATTTTTCATTTGAGAAAATTGCAGCGGCCTGTGCGCACTATCCATACATCTTGTCCTTTTCCCATAGACACCTTATTCATTCATAGCAGGATAAGAAAATACTTTTACTATTGCTGCTTCGCCAAACACATCGCAAAGAACTGCCATTTTCCCAAAAGTCACCTTAAAATTTTAAATCATCCAAAAACCTTTGCCCGCAGAATTGCAGTCGCCTGGGATGGATCTGTCTCTCCGGACACTGCCTGTTCCATAGGGCAAGGGCCATCTCCCTTTCGGTTGACGATCCTTTCTGTAATGGTTTTATAGGAATACACAATGCCCGCCCCTTCCAAAATCGGCACGGCACCTGCGCTCATTACTTCACCATATATTGCCCGCGCACCACCATATACCGCCAAAAAAGCCGCTGCACGTCCTATAATCCGATCCGCAATGGCAGCGCCCTGCATACAATTCTCGTCTGCGCGTAGCCACAATAGCAGAGGACGGATCCCCTTTTCTCTGGAAATCTCCATTTCTCTATCAGGCCGCGCCAGTACACAGGTGGTATCTCCCGTAAGGTGTTCTACAGCATCCGCTAGGATGCTTTTTATTTTTTCCATAATCTTATATCCTATACATTTCCAACATCCAAGGGAATTTCCTCAAACTGACGCACCGCCACCGTATACAGGCTATCCCACGCTTCCTGCAGCAAAGCGTCCCGATCCAAGCGCGCCTCCTGCTGCATTACCTTGGATAGTTCCGGACGAGTTTTAGGATGTCGAGGAGTAAATACCGTACAGCAGTCCTCATAGGGCAAGATAGACGTATCAAAGGTGCCAATCTGACGGGCACGTTCTACGATTTCTTCCTTGTCCAGTCCGATACAGGGACGCAGTACAGGATACCGGGCTACCTCGTCCGTAACGCAGATGGCGGCCATGGTTTGACTGGCTACCTGCCCTAGGCTCTCCCCTGTAATCAGCGCTGTGCATTCCTTTTCCTCCGCCGTCCGATTGGCAAGTTCCATCATAAACCGACGCAACAGCAAGGTGAAATACTCTTCTTCACACGTATCCCGGAGCACTTCCTGGATATGGGTCAAAGAAATCACGTGCACCCGAATTTCCCGGCAATATTCACACAACTCATGCGCCAGTTCTAAAACTTTTTCTCTAGCCTGCTCACTGGTGTAGGGATAGCTTTCAAAATGGAGGGCGTCTATATAAAGCCCTCGTTTAGCCATCATATACCCGGCCACCGGACTGTCGATCCCGCCGGATAAAAGCAGCAGCCCCTTGCCGCCGGATCCCAACGGAATCCCGCCGGCCCCCCGCTCTTGCCCCGCATGGATATACGCCATTTTGTCCCGAATTTCTACCCGTACAGTAATGTCGGGATGGGTCAAGTCAACGGAAAGATTCGGCATGGCCTCCAAAACAACACCGCCCACTTCAGCGGCGATAGCAGGGCTCTTCAGAGGAAACATCTTATCACTGCGCTTTGCCTCGCAGCGAAAAGTCTTATACCCTCGTAACTTTTCAGGGAGATAGGCCCTTGCCGCCGCAAAAATCGCATCCATCGTTTTTTCACAGGCGACTGCTTTGGTTACAGATGCAAATCCAAACACCTTCTTCACCTGCTGGTACATTTGTTCTACATCTTCCGTATCTGTCTGCGGTTCAATATATACGGTGGATTGGGCCCAACGAATCTGAAAATTTCCTATATGCGCGGCTCTGCGGCGCAGTTCTCGTATCAGCTGGCTTTCAAAGCGAGAACGGTTGGCTCCCTTTAAAATAAGCTCTCCGTATTTGCAAAGAATAACTTCTCTCATCATTTATTTTCCTCTCCGTATATTTACTGGGGGCGGCGGAGAATATATCCCCTGCCTCGCACAGATGTCAATGCGCCTGGACCAGCGATTTGCTCCAACTTCCCCCGCAAATACGCCACATATACCTGACAAGCGTTGTTGCTGCCTTCTGTCCAGAGCAGCCTAGTCAGTGTATCCTTTGCAACCACTTCCCCTATTTGTGCATGTAATGCCTGAAATAGTGCATATTCTTTCTCTGTAAGAGAGACGGACTGCCCTCCATATGTAAGCGTTCTGCTTTTATCATCACATTGATAGTCCTGTAACTCTATGAAACCGCCGTCTGCCGCAAACAACTCTAGAGCAACGTCCAAAAACTGCTCTAAATCGAGTGGCCGGGGCAAAGCGACGACCCGCTCATTTTGTGGAACCGCTTCATTACAAACCACTAAATATTTCCCCTGCTCCGGAAGATGCGGTAAATTCCTGTCTTCAAGACAAAGCACCGTTTGCGCAGCCGCATCTTTAGAAATAAAAAAATACGGTTCCAGCACAGCGGCAAGCATTTTTTCCATAACAGGACTGTCTGCATGAATACACACCTGTGGCCGGGAAGTACGGGCATGAAATTTTATATGACTCATAAGTATATAATACCTATTTTTTTAAGATTTGTCAACCATGGCAAAGATCGGAGCACACCGTGTTTTTCATTTTTTTAGCCTTTTCTGCCGCAGTGTTTATTAACGGCGCCACCGATGCTGCCAATGCTCTGACAGGGCCTGTCTCCTGCGGTGCCATGAAGCTGTCCAGAGCCGCACTTCTCGCCGCAAGTGTGAATCTGCTTGGCATGCTCGCCTTTTCGGCTCTGGCCCCTAGCGTATATGATACCGTATCCGGTCTTGCCTCCTTTCCAGAGGGAACCGGTGCTACTGCTGTGACTGCATCTCTGATTGCCGTAGTCCTTTGGGCAGGAGCCGCATGGATGCTGGGAATTCCTACGAGTGAAAGCCATGGTCTATTTGCCGCCTTAGCGGGGGCCTCCATGGCCCTAGGAGCGCCGGCGCCGTCAGGTACACAGTGGATCAAAGTGGCAGTCGGACTGCTTTTGTCTGTTTTAGGGGGAGGGCTTAGCGGATATCTTGCGGCACGCGCTCTACAGTCCAGAAGAAAAAATTATTCCTGGAAAGGTGCTTCTATTTTAGGATGTATTGGAACTGCATTTTTACACGGTGCCCAAGATGGACAAAAATTTTTGGGACTAATGGGGGCGGCAGGATTGCTTACACGCAGCAGAGGCGCGGTTTTTTGCTGCGCCGGGTTAATGCTGTGCGGGACTCTGTTTGGCGGCAATCGTATCGTAAAAAAAATGGGACAGGAAATGGCGGACGTAGACGCTTTTACTGCTGTTTGTGCTGATTTAGGCAGCGCCGCCTCTCTGTTGGCTATGACCTTTTTCGGGTTACCTGTAAGCACTACCCATGTAAAAATGACAGCTATGGCCTGTGCAGCCGGCGGAGCCGGCAGGCAAACCAACAAAAGCGTGATCCTACAGGTTATTCTTGCATGGATTACTACCTTTCCCGGCTGTTTTATATTAGCATATTTCATCACAAAATTATTATAAACGCAAAATAATTGTGCAAATATACTAAAAAATGGCAAAATGATTCTACAAGGCACTCCTTGCATAACAGTTTGCATTGTTGTATAATATGTATAACAACATTGGATTTTATCAGATTATTTTTATTCATCAAATACAATTTTTTTCTATGTTATGCAATGCAGTTCTGCATGAAACTATAAAAAAGGAGCACAGCACTTATGTCCGAGATTACAACCAAAAACATCCGAAACGTATGCCTGCTGGGCCACGGCGGCAGCGGCAAAACCTCCCTCGCAGAGGCCATGCTTTTTTGTGCGGGAGCTATTGACAGAATGGGAAAGGTTACAGAAGGAAATACCGTTACAGACTTTGACGCAGAAGAAACGGCTCGCCATTACTCCGTTTCTCTTTCCACAGCAAATTTTGCATATCATGATATAAAATTTAATCTGCTGGACACGCCAGGATATCCCGACTTTGTTGGAGAAGAACTGGAAGGCATCCGGGCCGCAGATGCCTCTGTCATTTTGGTAGACGCAAAAACCGGACTGGAAGTGGGTACGGAGCTTGCTTGGGAATATGCTTGCCGGGAGAAAATCCCACGGGTATTTTTTATAAATAAATTTGATGATCCTGAATCAGACTTCGCTAGGGTATTTGAGCAGTTGCGTGCCGCGTTTGGTATTCGTGTTTGCCCTGTGCTGATTCCCGCAAAAAAGGATGGAAAAATGGTATTTGTTAATCTAGTGGAACGGATGGCATATACCTACGATGAGCGGGGAAAGCGAACAGAAATGCCTATGGACAGTGAGCTATCCGCTATTGTAGATCAATATAGCCAACAATTTAACGAAGCCATCGCAGAAACCAGCGATGTGCTTATGGAAAAATTTTTTGCGGAAGAAGAAATTACGAAGGAAGAAGCGGCGGAAGCACTTCATGAGGGAATTATTTCCGGCAGCATTGTTCCCGTATACAGCGGTTCTGTCACAAAGCTATGGGGCGTGCGAGCATTGATGACGTCCATAAAAGACTCCTTCCCCAGAGTCACTGCAAAAAAAACGGAACGAATTATGGATGGGGATACAGTAAAATCCTGCGAAATTGACCCGGAAGGAGACTGCGCCTTATTTATTTTTAAAACGGTGGCAGATCAGTTTGGCAAGATGTCTCTGTTTAAAGTCATGAATGGGACATTGAAAAAGGATGCTCTTTTGACCAACGCCCGAACCGGCGCGGTGGAAAAAATCTCTCATATTTATACTTTACGGGGTAAAAAGCAAACGGAAACAGACAGTCTTTGCTGCGGAGACATCGGTATGCTGTCTAAGCTATCCGACACCGCCACCAACG
>CANRVI010000045.1 GCA_947643245.1 uncultured Clostridia bacterium
TGTGAAGAAAACACTTGCTCTAACATATAATTATTAAATTTTGGAGGAAGAAAATATGGAATTAAAAGGATCCAAGACGGAACAGAATCTGATGACAGCGTTTGCCGGCGAATCCCAGGCAACCAACAAGTATGCTTATTATGCGTCTAAGGCAAAAAAAGATGGATATCAGCAGATTGCAGCCATTTTTGAAGAAACCTCTATGAATGAGAGAGAACACGCAAAAATGTGGTATAAACTGCTTAACGGTGGAATCGGCACCACGGCGGAGAATTTAAAGATGGCTGCTGAAGGAGAAAATTATGAGTGGACCGATATGTATGCAGCTTTTGCAAAAGAAGCAAGGGAAGAAGGATTCGATTATATTGCGGAGCTGTTTGAAGGTGTAGCGAAAGTGGAAAAAGAACATGAGGCAAGATATTTGAAGCTTTTGGAAAACGTCAATGGTGGTCTTGTATTTTCGAGAGATGGCGATATGATCTGGCAGTGCCGCAACTGCGGGCATATTGCAGTTGGTAAAGCAGCGCCAGAAACATGTCCCGTTTGCGCTCACCCACAGAGTTATTTCCAAATTAAAGCAGAAAATTATTAAAAAATCCTCCCCATGCCGGGGAGGATTTTTTCAGTTTTTCAAGCTTTGTAGTGGGGCTGGAATCCGTCCGCCTCTCGCAATGAACTTTGCGGGGGACTCATTTTTGTTTAACCGCATTACTGGACCGCTGCCAAGCAAACCACCGAATTCCAGCGTATCGCCGATATCTTTACCGATAGCTGGAATAATGCGTACAGCTGTAGTTTTCGTGTTTACCATACCAATAGCGGCTTCGTCCGCAATGATTGCGGAGAGCACTTCCGGCTTCGTGTCGCCAGGTACTACAATCATATCTAATCCCACCGAGCATACGCTGGTCATGGCTTCCAGCTTTTCGATATTTAGTACGCCGGCCTTGGCCGCTGCAATCATCCCTGCGTCTTCGGATACCGGAATAAAAGCACCGGATAGACCGCCAACATTGGAGGAGGCCATAACGCCGCCTTTCTTTACTGCATCGTTCAACAAGGCCAATGCTGCCGTGGTGCCGTGGGTGCCGCACATTTCCAGTCCCATTTCTTCCAGAATATGTGCAACGGAGTCGCCTACCGCCGGAGTGGGCGCCAGAGACAAGTCTACGATGCCAAACGGGACACCCAGCCGTTTGGAGGCTTCTGTACCAACCAACTGACCCATTCTGGTGATTTTAAAGGCTGTTTTCTTGATAATATCTGCAATACGGTTTAAATCTGCATCCGGATATTTGGAAAGAGCTGCCCGTACAACGCCTGGGCCTGATACACCCACGTTGATAACGCAGTCCGATTCACCGACCCCATGGAATGCGCCTGCCATAAAGGGATTATCCTCGGGTGCGTTACAGAATACCACCAATTTTGCAGGACCGATACAGTTTCTATCTGCTGTATATTTCGCTGCGTCTGTAATCACCTGTCCCATGAGGGCGACTGCGTCCATGTTGATTCCAGCTTTAGTGGTGCCTATGTTTACAGAGGAACAGACTTGATCCGTTTCACTGAGAGCTTGGGGAATTGAACGGATCAGTTCCAGATCTCCGGCAGAGAAGCCCTTATGTACCAACGCAGAATATCCGCCGATAAAATTGACACCAATTTCCTTGCCGACCCGATCCAGGGTTTTGGCATATTTTACAGGATCTCCCCCGCTTACGGCTACCAGCATAGCAATAGGGGTTACAGAAACACGTTTATTAATAATCGGAATTCCGTACAGTTTAGATATATCCTCGCCTACGGAGACTAAATCTCCAGCTTTACGCAGGATTTTCTCATAAACCTTTTTACAAGAAGTGTCAATATCACTGTCGCAGCAGTCCAGCAGGGAAATCCCCATAGTGATAGTGCGTATGTCCAGATTTTCGTTCTGGATCATATTTATGGTTTCCATTATGTCGCCTAAATTCAGCATGGGTACCCCTTTCAGATTCTATGCATGGAATTGAAGATATCTTCGTGCATGATGTTGATCTGCATACTAAGCTGTGTGCCAAGCGATTCCAGATCACTTTTCAAACTTGAAAAATCACAGTCCTTATCTGATATGTCCAGCATCATGACCATAACAAACATGTCTTGAAGAATCGACTGATTCACGTCTACCACATTGGCACGGTTTTCAAAACAGACGGAACTGACCTTTGCTAAAATTCCGAAGGTATCTTTTCCAATTACAGATATTATTGCTCGCATATGTTTACTCCTAGAATAGATTTATTTTACAACTTTTTCTCCATCAAACCAAAGGATTCCATATCCTGCTCCCGACACGCCACCAGCGGCGAGCCAATCTGCATATCTGCGCTGCAGGGAGGTGTTCCTGGGCAGCAGCGCGGGATCACCAGGATAATTTATATTATAAATACGCCAGCACTCGTCAAAGCCACCAAGTTCTATGCGGTTTACGATTTCAAAATCCTGCTGAAAGCGGATGATATTGGAATCGGCGGGCAGAAATTCTTGCATTCTATCGTATAACAGCCAGGATCCGCATATGATTGGCAGCAAACCGTTGATCGTAAAATCGTTATAAAAATGATAGGCACGTCTGTAGGAATCCAGCACATCATCGTGGCAAAGGGGCTTGCCGGATGGAATGTGAAGATTAAGTACTTTCTTTTCGTCTCTCTTCATGGTTATACCATGTCCACTGTAGGAGTCGGTCAAAAAGTAGGTTGTTTCTTCAAATTGCAGCCGTCCTAGTGCAAACCGAGTCATTTCAAAAAAACGGTCAAACCAAAAAGCTACAAAAGTGCCCCACACGCCATGTACCGCATAACATTCGTTCAGCTTGTAGAGCAGATCCATCATGGAATCATACCAGATCGACTCATCTACTCCTTTTTCGTTATATCGCATCCGCAGAGGTTCCCCCAGGCAGGCGAACAACAGAAACTGTGCAGTATATTCGTGTACGCCAGCGGAAGTGCCTGCCGCTGCAGCCTCTTGTATGGCTGTTGCAAAGTTTACCGCAGCGCCGCTTTTGTAGGATTCTATTGGAGTGAGCAGCAGACGAGAGGCGTCTGCATTTGAAAGAATTTGGTCAAGTCCCTGCAAAAGCGCTATTTTGGCTTCTGCGGGATAGGGAAATCGATTCAAAAAATTTTGCAGTTCAGTTTTCATAAGACTATTCTCTCTATATGTGTTAGAATCTTCGTCTATTATACGGTACACGGAAGAAAAAAGCAATAGCGGGACGTGCAAAATATGTAGAAATTCTTTTAAAATGGAGCTGTATTATTAAAAAAAGAATTGTCAATTTTGCAAATTTATGCTATACTACTTCCATATTCATAAAGGATCTACCTTGGAAAGGATTATGATCATGATTGACGAATTGAAAATGATCGCGTCTCGTGTGCGTGAAATGCGGGAAATTTTGGGTATGTCTGCGGGAGCAATTGCTGAGAAAATTGGAACCAGCGAGGCGGAGTATTTGGCATATGAAAATGCGCAGGATGACATTCCTGTAGGAAAGTTATATTTGATTGCCAGCGAGTTTGGCGTAGACCCGACGGTTCTATTGTGCGGAGACAGCCCACGTATGGCGGACTATACAATCGTCCGTGGAGGGAAGGGTGTCAGCGTAGAGCGATTTGCAGGTTACCAGTTTACCTCTCTTGCCTACAATTTTATCGGCAGAGAAATGGAACCTATGATTGTGGCGCTTCAGCCCTCTGCGGAAAAACCGGAATTGGTCACGCATGCAGGGCAGGAATTTAACTTTGTGCTGGAGGGCGCTGTTGTTGTGACCATTGGTCAGCGGGAGCATGAATTGCGTGCCGGCGACAGCATTTATTTTAATCCGAGTATTCCTCACGGCCAGCATTGTGTGGATGCGCCTGCCCGTTTTCTCACAGTAATTAACGAGTGAAGGGCTATTGCAGTTAAAAACACAATTAATAATGTAATAAAAAGGTGTCCAGTGTGAAAAGGGAGAAAACCTTGCTCCAAATACACGGTTTTCACGCTGCCTTTGCGCAGATGCGCAGAGACGAAGAAAGGCATGGGTGTTTCAATGAATCTTTTGTCAAAATTTCTGCCTCGTATAGAATTTAATTCCTACGCAGATTTTAAGAAAAATTATAAAGTAAATGTTCCGGAAAACTTTAATTTTGGTTATGACGTTGTAGATGAATATGCGCGTATGTGCCCCGAGAAGCAGGCACTGATCCATGTCGATGAAAGCGATGCCATCACCCGCTATAGTTTTGGAGATATAAAGCGTCTTTCCGATCAATGCGCCAATATGTTTGCTTCCTGCGGAATTGGACGGGGAGACGTAGTTATGATAATGATGAAGGAACGTGTGGAGGCGTGGCTGATCATTATTGCGCTGACGAAGCTTGGTGCTACTGTGATCCCGGCCACCTATCAGCTCACGCCTAAGGATATTATATATCGTTGCGAGTGCGCGGATGTGAAAATGGTTTGCATGGCAGAGGATGAAGAGGTGATCCAGCATATGCGTGCCAGCAGGGACGCATGTCCGGGAGTGCGGACCATTGCTCTAGTCGGCGACGATATACAAGCGCGGTATGGTGATGAGTTTATGGATTTTCGCGCTGAAATGCAGGCCGCATCTGTAGAATTTATCAGACCCACAGGGGAGAATGCGCCTTGTACAGACGACACTATGCTTATATATTTTTCTTCCGGCACAACGGGCATGCCCAAAATGATCGCTCACAACTTTACATACCCTCTGGGGCATATTACTACTGCGAAATATTGGCAGCAGGTTGAAGACGATGGAATCCATTTCACAATGGCCGACTCCGGCTGGGCGAAATTTGGGTGGGGCAAAATTTTTGGCCAGTGGATTGCCGGAAGTGCTTTGGTTGCCTTTGATACAGGGCGGTTCCACCCGGACTTTCTTATGCGTGTGATCGGAGAGGTGCGCCCTACAACATTTTGTGCGCCGCCTACGATATATCGCTTTTTAATTAAGGAAGATTTGTCCAAGGGAGATTTCACCTCCATCCATCACTGCACCACGGCTGGAGAACCGTTGAATCCAGAAGTGTTCTACCGTTTCAAAGAAGCTACCGGGTTGGAGATTCATGAGGGATTCGGACAGACAGAAACTTCCGTTATTATAGCGAATTTTGGCTGGGATCCGATCAAGCAGGGGTCCACCGGCCTGCCCTCTCCCCTATATGATATTGATATTGTAGATGAGGAGGGCGTCTCCTGTGAAGACGGTACGGTTGGCAGAATCGTTGTACGTAATGCCAGCGCCGAGCATCCGGTAGGACTTTTTACCGATTACCGAAAGGATGCAGCAGCACAGGAGAAGGCATGGAGAGACGGTATGTACGATACAGGAGACTTGGCATGGCGGGATTCAGACGGATATTTATGGTTTGAGGGAAGAGGAGATGATGTGATTAAGT
Organism: uncultured Clostridia bacterium; assembly: GCA_947643245.1. Lineage (GTDB taxonomy): Bacteria > Bacillota > Clostridia > Oscillospirales > CAG-272 > Avispirillum. Next base: position 5,466 of record CANRVI010000045.1, read on the forward strand.
GTTCCGGATACCGAATCGGCCCATTTGAGGTAGAAAGCGCATTGATGACGCATCCTTCTGTATTGGAATGCGCGGTTACAGCTGCGCCGGATCCTATTCGTGGACAGGTTGTAAAAGCTACCATTGTTTTGGCAAAAGGTTTTGCCCCTTCTGATGAGCTGAAAAAGGAACTGCAAAACCATGTAAAGAAAGTGACTGCACCATATAAATACCCTCGTATTGTGGAATTTGCAGAGGAACTGCCTAAGACCACCAGCGGCAAAATTCGTCGTACGGAAATTCGGGCAAGAGATGCGGAAAAACACAAGGCCGAATAGATTTTATAAAAATAACGGATTCACCCCTTTGCACATACACTGTGTACAAAGGGGTGATGTTATATTATGAATGAATCTGTACTGCAAAATAGAATCTGTATGCTGGAAAAAGCGATACGTTGTAAAAACCGTGAAATACATATCTGTACCACATTGGAGAGGCAGACAAAGAACCGTCAGGAACGGATACGACTTCGCAACTTGGGGCAGCAGGCCAAAGGACATTTACATACGCTTACTCAGGTATACCGTTTTTATAAGGGACATAACGCTGCTGTTCCTGCATCGGAAACGATCCCTGTCCGTTCCGCTGCAGAAGGAGCTGCTCGAATTTTAGCCGGCAGGCGCGAAATGGAAGGGGTATATCACGCGTTTGATGATGTTCGTCGTTCCCGTATACGCAGCAGTATACGCAGCATTCAGCAGGACGACGAGAAAAGTGGACAGGAGTATATGCGTCTGGCCGGCCAATATAGAAGTGGTCCAGCAGCTATTGTTGCAACGGCCGCTGATGCAAATGCTTCTTATACAGTGCAAGCAGGAGATACCATGTGGGGGATCGCTAGGCGCTTGGGAACGACAATAGACGAATTGTTGGAGGCCAACCCGCAGATTGAGGATCCAAATTCCATTTATGTAGGGCAGGAGATTTATATTCCCACGGAAGAGGCGGAGCCAATTCTTCCTTCTGTTCTGCCTATTTCAAGAGAAGGAAGAGAAAGCCTTACATATTTATATGCTGGCAATAGCGCAGCATATGAGAAAATGTTGGATGGAACCAATGATTCAATTCATACCATTTATCCGGATTATTTTGAAGTAGATGATGCAGGAAATCTGCTGATCTCTCCTACAGGGAAGATAGATATAGACTTTATCAATGAAATGCACCGACAAAATATTCAAGTGGTTCCTTTTATCACAAATCACTGGGATCGAGCCAAGGGAATCGCTGCCCTGAACAATCGCCAGGCTTTAAGTCAGCAAATTGCTCAGGCTGTGGAGCAGTATGGCTTAGATGGTGTAAACATTGATATTGAAAATGTGAACGAACAGCAAAGAGATGCATATACCGCTTTTGTGGAATCCGTGCGAAATGCCCTTGATCCTGATAAAATTTTATCTGTTGCGGTTGCAGCCAACCCCTATAATTTGACGATAGGATGGCAGGGCTCTTATGATTATCCACGCCTGGCGTCGATTGCGGATTATCTCATGATTATGGCTTACGATGAATCCTATGTTGGAAGCCCGCCTGGTCCTGTAGCTGGCAGCGACTTTTTTGAGGGCTCCATTCAATACGCTCTGAATCAAGGGGTTCCCAGAGATAAGATTGTAATGGGAATTCCTTTTTATGGCCGGTATTGGAAGACCGGCGATCCGGCGGGCGGGATCGGTATTGCAGCGGAGGACGTTCAGTTCCTTTTGGACAATTACACCGCTACCACTCGGTTTGATCAGCCTACAATGTCTGCGAATGCGACGGTAATTATTCGAGAGGGTGATCCGCTTCCGCGAATTTGGGGCGGACGTGTGCTTTCCCCCGGCGTTTACGATATTTGGTATGACAGCCCGGAATCGACCAGATGGAAGCTTGAGACGATTGACCGGGAAAATCTGCGGGGCGTGGGCAGTTGGGCGTTGGGACAGGAAATCCCGGAAATATGGGATTTTTATTCCGCTGCTTTGAATGGGGGTACAGCGCCACCTGTACAGCAGCCGTCTGTTCCTGCTCCACAGCCGCCGGTTGTCGATGAAGAAATTTTGGAACGGATCCTTGGGATTTTGAACAGCAGTGGGAACAACCGTCCTGTGGCGGCGGATACACCGCTGACCCGAGGTGAGGCGGCTGTTGCTATTGGAGACTTGATCGGTCTGACACCGGAACCAGGAGGGGAAGCCTTTTCTGATACGGAAAACTACTGGGGCGGCGGCCTGATCAACGCTCTGCGCCGTCGGGGCATTATTGAGGGGATTGGGGAAAATATGTTCGGCCCCGGTCAAAATTTAACAAAAGAAGAGCTTGCAACCATTTTTGATCGTATTTTGGCATTACCGGATACCATTGACTTCCATGAAGCCAAATATCAGGATGTGCCGCCATCCCGGTGGTCGTATTATCCAGTGGAAAAAATGAGCTTTTATGATGTGATTCCTGGAGAGACCGATACGTATTATGGCGCTCGAAATCCAATTTCAGCGGCGGAACTGGCTGAAGTGTTCAGCAGGATCCGGCAACAAACATATCCTATTGATTTTAACAGAAGACTGTATTCCGGCAATGGGCCGGTGATTGAACCCAGATGATCAGAATAGGCGGTGGCCTACGTGTCACCGCCTGTATATTTGTAGTGCCGTTTCTTATAAATTTTTTATAAAGGTATTGACAATTCACTCCGGTAATGCTACAATATGTAAGAAAAAAGAAGTAGAACACTCCGTTCTCACCGTGCCAGTTTGCTGTGTATCGGTTTATAAAACGTATGCTCCATGGGAGCATCGGGTTTGTGCGGAGTTTTTTGTTCCGCACTTTTTTTGTTCCGGCTTCTTGTGTGAACAGGCGGCGGTACAGTATGTCGGTTCGTCCGGCAAAGGTTTTTATTATTTGAAATCGGGGGTGCCAACTATCAGCGCAAAAGAACTTCTTATCAATGACGATATCCGTGCAAAAGAGGTCCGGCTTTTGGATGAGCAGGGCGAGCAGATGGGTATCAAGAGTCTTGCACAGGCAAAGGATTATGCTTATGAGAGAGGCGTAGACTTAGTTTGTATTGCGCCGCAGGCTGTTCCGCCGGTGTGCCGTGCAATGGACTATGGCAAGTTTCGATATGAGCAGGACAAACGTGCGAAAGAACAAAAGAAAAAACAGCAGACTGTGGAAGTTAAGGAAGTGCAGCTTTCCTGCCGCATTGACAAACATGACTTTGACATGAAAGTTGCCCGAGCCATCAAGTTTTTACAGGATGGCAACAAGGTACGTGTTTGTTTACGCTTTAAGGGCAGAGAAATGGCACATCAGGATCTTGGACGGGAAGTCGTCACAAAATTCCAGGAGGCATGTTCCGAATTTTCCACGACAGATAAAAAAGCTGCCATGGAAGGCAGACAATT
>CANRVI010000046.1 GCA_947643245.1 uncultured Clostridia bacterium
TACTGTTTCTGTAAAGAAGTCAATATTGGATAGTTCTTCAGTATCCTCTGCAGCTTTTTTCTTTTTTTGACTTTCTTCAATGGCGGGACAAACTACATAGGTTCTATGTCCATCTTCCTTTTGCTTGCGGATAAAACCGATCAGTCGTGTGCGATAGCTTTCATTTACGGCAAAGGTATCGACTTTTTGCCGACCTGGAGGCATTTCGTCCAGGCGGGAAATATCCAAATCCCCAAAGAGAACTAGAGAAAGCGTGCGTGGAATGGGGGTAGCGCTCATCACAAGAGTATGGGCCTGTCCCGCCTTTTCCCGGAGCAGAGCCCGCTGGTTGACTCCAAACCGATGCTGCTCGTCGGTAATAACAAGGCCGAGAGCAGAAAAGGAAACGGCTTCTGATAAAAGAGCATGGGTGCCGATGACAAAATCAACCCGGTCTGCATCGTTTGACAGGGCGGCATGAATTTTACGCTTTTGCACTGCGGGGACAGAGCCGGTAAGCAGAGCGACGCGATAACCTAGACTTTCAAAAAGCGGTCCCAGTTCGCTATAGTGTTGATGGGCTAGAATTTCAGTGGGCGCCATCAATGCACATTGCTGGCCGTTTTGCAGGGCGATATAAGCAGCACAGGCGGCGACCGCTGTTTTGCCGGAGCCAACATCTCCGCATAAAATCCGGCACATGGGCATCCCAGATTTAAGATCGGCAGCAATTTCCTCTGCGGCGTGCTGTTGGGCGCCAGTAAGCTTATAGGGAAATTTTGCCAGGAGTGGGGTAAGATCATTTTTAGATAGGAGAGGCGCGACGCCACCTCTTTTGCCCGCTTTAATAGAAGCCATGGCAGCAGCGGTGCAGAACAGTTCGTCGAAAGCAAACCGCCGCCGTGCGCTTTCTAGCGCTTCTAGACTTTCAGGAAAATGGATGTTAGCAATAGCAAAACCTAAAGTACATAAGTTATTGTTTTGGAGTATACTTGGGGGAAGATGGTCTATCATTTGAACTGCTGCCGCTTTCAATCCGTCTCGAATCAAGGATGCCAGATATTTCTGTGTCAGGCCTGCGCACAGGGGATATACTGGAACGATAGGGGGCAGTGTTGTATCTTCTGTCCATACTTCCTGAACGGGGGCGGTCAGCTTCAGAACACCACGTTCCATGGTGGGTCTGCCCCAAAACCGAAAGGTGGCTCCGGTATGGAACACATCCCGCAGATATGGCTGATTAAAATAAGTAATTTCGCACACACCTGTTTCATCAAAAGCGCGAAACCGCAGGATACTCATACCTCTCCGGATTAATTTATAAATAGGCTCTCCGGCAACGGTCAGAAGAAAAGCACAGGGCGGTGCCGATTGTTTTTTTTCGGCTCCGCCCGGTTCTGCTGACAGAGACTGACTGCAAAGGACAGCAGCCTCTGTCAGCGTTTTTATATCCGCTTTGTTTTGGTAGGCTCTGGGATAGTAATGGATTAAATCCTTTATTGTCACAATCCCGGCTGCGGCTAGGGAGGCGCTTTTAGCTGGCCCTACGCCGCGCAGGGTACTGACCGGGCTGTCTATACAAATTTTCAAAACGCTCCCCTTTCTGCTTTTTAGTTTGTTTGTTGACTGTTATTCATTTGTGCGACCTGCTGAATGTTTCGGTTATGCTCTACAAGGGTTGATGCATAGAAGGTCATTCCATTGTTTGCAGAGACAAAATAATAATAATTGGAGTCCATAGGATACAGTGCATACCGGATGGCGCTGGCGCTGGGATTAGAAATAGGTCCTGGAGGCAGCCCGTTGTGCAGGTATGTGTTATAGGGGCTATCTGTGTTGTTGTTATCATCCGGGGTGATAGTTTTGGGTCGCTCTCCGGTGATCATTTGCAACGCGTATGCAGTACTTGCGTCGCTTTGCAGCTTGGGATGCAGATCCGGACGGTTGAGACGATTGTGAAACACAGAAGAAATTTTTCTGTAATCGTCTGCTGTACCGGCCTCTTTTTCGATCAAAGAAGCGATAGATAAAATCTGGTCTATAGAATATCCAAGTTCTGTAGCACGGGTTCGGTAGTCGTCGACGAACACCTGATTAAACCTAGACAGCAGCTTGTCTATTACAGTAACTTCACTGGAACTGTTGTAAAATTGGTACGTATCCGGGAACAGGTATCCGTCCAGGCGGTAGTATCGTCCCTCTGGAATGCCGCCTGCTTCCAGTTCATCAACAAACCAATAATCAAAATCGTAATTATTAATCACATCTATATAGGTTTCGCGTTCACCAATTCCGTAGGAGACCATCAGATCAATAATTTCATCAGTAGTGTATCCCTCCGGTATGGTGATCCAACTGGTGCCCTCCGCCGCTTTGGGTTTAAATTCCCTCCGCAGTTCGTCATAGCTCATAGAAGGCGAGACGGTGTAATCACCGGCTAAATAATCACCGGCTTCTTTTTTTAATGCGGCATATAATTTGAAAATATTGGGATAGGAAATAATGCCGTTATCATATAGGATGGAAGCAATATCCTGAGTGGTGGCATCTTCCGGTATGGTTATATCCACCGTATCTTCACTTTTCACAAAAGCAAAGACATCATTCCCCACGCGGATAACAAATATTGAAATAAAAATTGCTACCACCAAAACCATCACAATGTAGGTGATGGCTTTTACCGAGTTTGCCATCATATCTGCACCTAGCCGAGACAGACCTGTTTTTTTGTCTGTCGGGCTTGCGGCGGGCTGACTTTGGGATGGCGTTGGCGTTCCTGCGCTTTCTGCAGTTCTACGCACGGCATAAGCTGGGATTTCCCGTTTTTTCGGTGCTGGCGTGGCGTGAGGGGGAGCTAGCTTGCTTTGCACCGGTACTTTTGGTGCCTTGGCAGCAGTATTGATTTTTACAGTAGGTGCAGCTGGGCCTGGCGCAGCTGCGCTATTTTTTGTGCCATCCTGGCTCACGCTGCGCCGGCTGGCATAGGCAGGAGCGCTGTTTTTTTTCGGAGAGGAATTGGAGGCATAAAAGCGAGAGGGCTTATCGGCCTGTCCCGCATTAGATACCGGCTTTTCTGGAATATGTGCAGACTGCGGCGCATCTGTTTTTTTCTTTTGGAAGAGCTTTTCGTTGTCCTCCCCCAGATTGTTATCCGGGCCTTGTTCTGGATTTTTGTACATAAGTTACCTCGTTTCTCCCGCCTGTTTGGTTTAGCTGGCGGAACAGACATCAGTCGTTATAAAAATACAGTGAGAATGACTGCAAAAACAGCAAATAGAATAAAAGTCGGAGACAGATATGTTTGAGCTGGCAGAGAAAGTTCACCAGGCTGTCTTTTGCGGATCATTGGTGATGGTCGATTCATAACTCCGTATCCGTAATAGAGTTTTTCAGCTCTGTTAAAAAACAAAATAGCAGATACAAGCATGGTCACACCGATTAAAAACGCAAGAAGAATCAGTCCGCCGCTGTGCTTTCCAGCAATACGGTACAAATATGTTTCAAAAAACAATACAAAGGCGTTATTAGCCGTGTGAATCAAAATAGAGGGCATTAGAGAGCGAGTGGCGCCTGCAGTCAGGGCAAGTACAACGCCCATAAAAAAGTAAATCGGCAATCGTACAAAACTGAAATGCATCAACGCAAAGCATAAAGAACTCATAATCACCGCCACGGATGCCCCATAAGAACTGTACTCAGCAGACAAGATTCCGCGAAAGAGAAATTCCTCCAGCAGCGCCGGCAGTAAAGCAAAAACAATTAAAAGATATATCCGACTGACAGTTACGTCTCCTGCAGTACTGGAAAGTGCAGATGCGATAAATGCCTCAGGAAAGAGATAATACATTACAAGACTTAGCACAATACTGCCTGCAGTCATGAATAGAAAGGCCCACACTGTAATCGTTATATGACGGGTTTTCATCATTTTGATCCGCAGTCCCTTGCCATAGCTGCCACCACGGAGAATACAGAAAAAAGCAGCAGGGACGCCAAGGATAATGAGTTCTAACACCATAATGGTAAGATAGACATTTGTGTTTTTGGATATAGCTTCTATATCAATGAGATTCGCCCCGCAAAGCAGCGCGCTGATAACTATGAGCAGCGCGGGGGCGGCATGTATTCCTTTTATTTTCACCGGGGAACCCTCACATTTTTCTCTGTCAGCAGGATGTCGCACCGGATATCAAATCGTCCGCGGGGGACATTGGAAACAATATAATCGCTGTAAATTACGCCCACACGGCATCCATGGAAGGTGGAAAGATAGCGGTCGTAGAAGCCCATTCCGTAGCCTAGACGATAGCCTTGTCGATCGTATACCAATCCTGGAACAAAGCACACGGCGCTGTTAGAATGGGCAGCATGATCGTATATAGGCAGCTCGGCCCCTGGTTCTCGAATGCCGTATGTTGATACGGAAAGCTGTGACAGGGAGGTTACAAAATGATACTCCATAGTTTTGCTTTGCGCGTCGCATCTTGGAAATGCAATCTGCTTTCCTTTTTGCAGCGCCGCCCTTGCGATGGGAAAAACATCAATTTCTTGTTCCATAGGGGCATAGAGCAGAACAATATCCGCGTAACGGAAGCTGACCAAATCCAGAGCGGCCTGACAGATTGCGCCGTCTCGCCGGGCGCGTTCCTCGTTGGAGATGCTGCCGCGCAGCGCCTTATATTGCCGGCGCACTAGGTCTTTTCTTTCTTTTAATGGGGGTGCAGGTATATTGTTGCTCATGGATAGATTGCCTCGCGTACAGCATTTGCTGTGTCTTTTCCCTGCAACGCTTCAATCAGCGTGAGGGCAAATTCTCCCGCATATCCAGCAGCTTTCCCAGTAATAAACATTCCGTCTCGTACAACGCCTGTCTGTTCTAGGATGGCGCCATGCAGGTCCTTCTCAAATCCAGGATAACATACGGCGCGCCTGCCTTGCAGCAGGCCCCGCTTGCCGGGAATCATAGGAGCGGCGCAAATTGCAGCAACATAACGGTTGTTTTCTGCCGCAAAGGAAAGTGTTGCCTGTACGATGGGACTTTCATCCAAATTTTTGGCGCCAGGCATACCGCCGGGAAGCACAAGCATCTCCAGATCTGCTGGGCATTCTGAAAAATCTTGATCAGAGACATCGGCCTCTACTGGGATCCCATGGGCCCCACAGATTACTTTGCCGCCAATACCTACGGTAATAACAGGGATAGACGCTCGCCGAAGCAAATCCACTGGCGTCAGCGCCTCCACTTCTTCAAAACCTTGGGCTAACAATAAGTATACCATATGAGTTGCCTCGCTTTTCGTAGGATTTACAGATTTATTCTGCAAGAAAATTTTTGGTAGCCGCCAGTTTTTGTGTTGCTATTATTCTGCTCCTGCCTGTTTGACGGCTCCTTTAATTTGCATTAGTCCTGGGGATCTTCGCTTTTCAGTACGAGTTCCATATAATCCTGCTTGGTAATCAGCAGTTCACGCGGCTTTTGTCCGTCCGGTGCGCTGACATATCCCATTTGTTCTAATTTATCAATAATTTTTGCGGCTCTTCCGTATCCAACAGACAAACGACGCTGGAGCAGAGAAGTAGATACCTTCCCGCTTTCAAAAGCTACGTCAAGAGCAGAGCGGATAAGAGGATCATTTTCGCCAGCATCTCCAGAAACCGCTCCGCCGCTGCCTTTTTTAACACCGCACATAGCAGCTTCTTCTTCAATTTGCTTCATGACATCGTCACTGTAGGCAGTACCGCCTGCAGCGTTATATTGTTTAATATAAGATACCACAGCATCCACTTCTTTTTCTGATACAAAAGCGCCTTGCACACGCATCGGCTTGGACGCCCCTACAGGACTGTAAAGCATGTCGCCCCGGCCGATTAAATTTTCTGCGCCGCTTCTGTCAATAATGGTTCTGGAGTCTACCTGAGAGGCCACCGTAAAGGCGATTCGGGAGGGAATGTTAGCTTTAATTACACCAGTGATAACATCTACGGAAGGACGCTGGGTACCGATAATCAGATGCATACCTGCTGCACGGGCTTTTGCAGCCAGGCGCGCGATGGAAGTTTCCACGTCGTCCGGCGCGGTAGACATTAGGTCTGCAAGCTCGTCAATGACAATAACGATTTGCGGCATATAGTCATATTCCGGATCGTTTTGGGTGATTTCGTTGAAGGATGCAATATCCCGCACGCCCACTGCTTCGATTAGTCCAAACCGGCGTTCCATTTCGTTGACAGCCCAGGTAAGAGAACCGGCGGCCTTTTTTGGATCGCTGACTACTGGCACCAGCAGGTGAGGCAGCCCGTTATAAATATTGAATTCCACTTTTTTGGGGTCAATCAGGATGAGCTGAACCTCTGAAGGCTTAGCCTTATACAAAAGTGAAATCAAAAGGCAGTTGATACAAACGGATTTTCCCATACCGGTGGCGCCTGCAATAAGCAGGTGGGGCATTTTTTTGATGTCCATAATCACTGGCTCACCTGCCACATTTTCTCCCAGAGAGGTAGTGATCCTGCTGGGATTTTTCTGAAATGGCTCCGTTTCCAGAAGGCTGCGCAAATATACTGTTTCCGCCGTTTTGTTCGGAACTTCAATGCCTACGGCGGCTTTGCCGGGAATCGGTGCTTCAATCCGCACGCCGGTGGTAGCAAGATTGAGGGCGATATCGTCTACCAGATTGGCAATGGAACGTACCCGGGTGCCCGCTTCCGGCAGCAGCTCATATCGCGTAATGGTAGGGCCTCTGGACGCTCCTACAATTTTCGTTTTTACGTTAAAGCTGGCTAATACACTTACCAAGCGAGAAGCATTTTCATGCAGTTCTTCTCGAATATTGTCATTTTTTTTGTTGTCTGCCGCACTGAGCAGAGACAGGGGTGGAAAATGATACTCTGGTTCAGGAACAGGCTCCGGCTTTGCCGGCTCGGCTGTTGCCACAGTGTCCCGCTGCAAAGGCAGTTCGGCGGCAGGCTCTTGAGGCGCATTGTTTCCGTCATTTCCATCGCCGGCCCCCAGATAGGCATCGGCAAGCTGATCCAATAGTCCTGCGCTGTCTGGATCCACTTGGGAAGCCTCTTCTTCAAATTGTTCTTCCGGTTCGGGCATGCTCTTGCACGCGGGCGCTGATGCGTCTTTACCTTGAGCAAAAATTTCTGCTTCCGCCTGCAGTTCCTGCGGCGTTTTTTCCTGCCGGGTCCGCTCCAGCACTTCTTCAAAAAGTGCTGTTTCGGGATTGATATGGGGCGTGGCGGCAGATGCTTCAGCAGAAATCCCTTCCGTTTCTGTTGTATCTTCAAAATCAAGGGGTACGTCTGTATGAAACTTCTTTCTTCTGCCATGCACTGCAGGTACCGGCACCGATTCAGGATATACGGTTCTGTTCGGAACACGCCGGGGAATTTCATCCGGATCCCGGAACGCGGCGGCTATGGCGCCGGACTCTCTGGCTTCCTGTCTGCGATGGCGGGATTCTTTGGCTTTTGCAGAAAAATAAACGTATACATATTTGGGCGTGATTCCTGCGGCAAGCAAAATGCTGAGGATGAGCATGGCAATGATGAGCACGTAAGAACCCACCTTTTGAAAGCATACAAGAAAGAATTCCCCCAGCAGCCCACCGATCATACCGCCGCCTAGCAGATCTGCGCCCCGGCGATACATATTGATCATGCTAAAAGAATCAATGGGGGACATAATTTCCAGCAGCATAGAGGCGAGAATTACGGAAGCAATAGCAAATCCGGTACGCATGCCCAGGATAGTGTCTGCTTTATCAGCCAGCCACGCAATAGCAATATATGCCAAAAATACGGGAATCACAAAAGCAGAACCACCGAAAAAGCCAGTGAGCAGTTCATACATAAATCTAATTACAATACCAGGGTTTTCTCCCGCGCCGCCAACAAAACAGACAATGAGAAAAATTGCGCCAACCAACATAAGATAGGGGGCAATTTGAGACCAAAGGGAGCGACTTACTGCTTTTTCAGGTTCTTTCTTTGAGGAGGTACTTTTTTTGCTTGCGCCCCGCGGGGCGGTCTTTTTATTCTTTGTTTTTTGCGCCATGGAACGACCATGCCTTTCCAAAATTTTATATGTTTGCAGATGCTTTTCATAAACATCCGACAATATGTGAATACTATGATTTACAGGGGAATTTCTGCAGCCCAAACGATAATAATCTACTTTATATAATAGCAGAATTTGCCTGCAAATTCAAGGGATAATCAGAAAAAGGGTATAATTTTGAAAATAGCAATAGAAAAAAAGAGCGTGTGCCGGCTGGGCATTCTAGCGGCAGTAGGCAGCGCTGCAGGATTTATCAACGGTTTTTTGGGGGCCGGCGGCGGAATTTTGATGC
>CANRVI010000047.1 GCA_947643245.1 uncultured Clostridia bacterium
TCGATAGAAACTTTGATTTTGTGACTTTATTCGCGAATTTTTAAAGTAGTTTTTTCTTGTGAATTATTAAAATAAGCTTGACAAATTTAATAATTCATGTTAGACTATCGTCAATCTAAAGAAATACAGGAAGGAGGCACCCAAAATGAAAAATTTATTTGAAAAGCTTTTGCGTGCAAACTTCCGCTGCGGCCGAATGCTCAACTCCCGGACACACAAAAATGTGCGGGCGTTTTCTGCGTTGCTTTGTATTTGATAAGGGGCAGAAGAATATTTGCACAAAAGTGTCCGGGAGTTTTTTGAAAACGCCCGGACTTTTCTTTTATATTTTTCTATGTAGGGAGGGATGTTGGATGATCGAACTGAAAAATGTGAGCAAAACCTTCCAAACTGCCGGCAACTCGGTTGAGGCGGTGCGGGATGTGTCTTTAACCATTAAAAAGGGAGACATATACGGAATCATCGGTCTTTCAGGAGCGGGAAAATCCACTTTGGTGCGATGCATCAACTTTTTGGAACAACCAACTGCAGGACAGGTGCTCTTTGATGGAATAAACCTGGCCGAGCTGGATCGCAGGGCGCTTGGGAAGACGCGCAAATCCATGTCTATGATTTTTCAATCTTTCAATCTGTTGTCCCAGCGGACTGCATTGAAAAATATCTGTTATCCCTTAGAGATCAGTAAAGTTCCTCGGGAGCGCGCAGTAGAAAAGGCACGGCAGCTTTTGAAATTGGTAGGACTGGAAGATCGGGAAAATGCATATCCTTCCCAGTTGTCGGGCGGTCAGCAGCAGAGAGTGGCGATAGCTCGGGCGCTGGCAACCGATCCGCAGGTGCTGCTATGCGACGAGGCCACTAGTGCGCTGGATCCCAATACAACTCGTTCTATTTTGGCTTTGCTTCGCGACATTAATCAAAAGCTTGGGGTTACCATTGTGGTAATCACCCACGAAATGAAGGTAGTAGAACAAATTTGCAACAAAGTGGCGGTTATGGAGGCGGGACAAATTGTGGAATGCGGCTTTGTACGAGACGTATTTCTTGCACCGAAGTCGACAGTGGCAAGGGATTTGATCCTTCCTAAAAATGAAGCTGTGCAAAAGATAGAGGACGGTCCGCTGCTGCGACTTGTATTTGACGGACAATCTGCTTTTTCTCCGGTGCTGTCTAATTTGATTTTGGAATGCAGAACCCCGGTGAATATTTTGCAGGCAAACACCCAGAATATTGGTGGAAGGGTATTTGGGCAAATGATTTTGCAATTGCCAAATGACAGTGTTTCTGGCGCTAGAGTGCGGGCATATTTGGCAGAACAGAAAATACAATACAGTGAGGAGGATGCGGATCAATGCTGAACAGTGGAATGCTGCAGACCCTGCTGACAGGGATTCTTGAGACGCTGTACATGGTTGTAGTTTCTACCGGAATAGCATATATAATTGGAATTCCTGTGGGAATTATTTTATATATTACAAGCGAAAACGGCATTTGTAGAAACAAGCCGATTAACAAAATTTTGGGCACTATTGTGAATTTATTACGCTCTGTTCCCTTTATTGTGCTCTTGGTTGCAATTATTCCGTTTACGAGAGCGGTGGTAGGAACAACTATTGGCTCAACAGCCACAATTGTGCCGCTTGTAGTGGCGGCAGCGCCCTTTGTGGCACGAATGGTGGAATCATCCCTGAAGGAAGTAAACGCAGGGGTAATTGAAGCGGCGGAATCAATGGGAGCTTCCCCGTTGCAGATAATCTGGAAAGTGCTGCTCCCTGAGGCAAAACCATCTTTGATCGTGGGCAGTGCAATCGCTATCACAACCATTTTAGGATATTCGGCAATGGCTGGTTTTACTGGCGGCGGTGGTCTTGGTGCAATCGCTATCAATTATGGGTATTATCGCTACGAGGATGGTGTGATGCTGATTACGGTTTTGATCCTTGTAGTGATCGTACAGATTTTTCAGGAAGTGGGCATGCGTGCCGCTTTCAAAACAGATAAACGAATAAAAAAATAAAATTCAGAAAGGAAATATATTTATTATGAAAAAGTTTATTTCTCTCTTTGCAGCGCTGTCTCTTACAGCTGTCAGCGTTTTAGGTCTTGCAGCTTGCGGTAAATCAGAAACAGATGATAAAACCATCAAAATTGGTGCGTCTCCCACACCGCATGCAGAGATTCTGCAGGTGGTAAAAGAGGTTTTAGAGAAAGACGGCTATACACTGGAGATTAAGGAATTCAACGACTACATACTGCCTAATACCGCTACGGAAGACGGGGAACTGGATGCAAACTATTTTCAGCATTTAAAATATTTGGAGGATTTCAACACAGAAAATGGAACGCATCTGGTTTCTGTAGCCAATGTGCATTATGAGCCGCTGGCCATTTATGCCGGAAAATGTGATTCCTTAGACGAATTGCCCGACGGTGCGGTAGTGTCTGTTCCCAACGACACAACCAACGAAGCGCGTGCGCTTCTTTTGCTGGAGGCACAGGGACTGATTACATTACGAGAAGATGCAGGCCTGACGGCAACTGTTCTGGATATTACAGAAAATAAAAAGGGTTTAAAGTTCCAGGAGATTGAAGCGGCACAGCTTGTGCGGTCGCTGAAAGATGTGGATATCGCGGTAATCAATGGAAACTATGCAATCGGCGGCGGACTGAAAATTGCAGATGCACTAGCTGCGGAGGCTGCGGATTCCGATGCGGCAAAGACATATACCAATGCGGTGGTGGTAAAAGAAGGGAATGAAAATAAAGAAAAAATTCAGGCGCTGGTAAAGGCTATATGCAGTGAGGAAGTGCGGGCATTTATTGAAGAGGAATATGAAGGCGCAGTAGTACCGCAGTTTTAATAGGAACGAATACTCCCTACGCAAAACGGAGCAGCCGTCTCATTGCAAAGAAAGGTATGGTAATAAAAATGGCAAAAATTTATGAATCTGCTGCGCAGTTGATTGGCAGAACGCCTCTGCTGCATCTTAGAAGGCTGGCACAGCGGCATAGGTTGCAGGCAAATCTGCTGGCAAAATTGGAGTATTTCAATCCTGGTGGAAGTGTAAAAGATCGGGTGGCCTTAGCCATGCTGGACAGCGCAGAAAAGCAGGGTGTGCTTGGACCAGATACGGTGATTATTGAGCCTACTTCTGGAAACACTGGAATCGGTCTTGCCGCAGTTGCTGCTGCAAGAGGATATCGTGCAATTATCGTTATGCCGGATACTATGTCGCTAGAACGGCGCAGATTGATTCAGGCATATGGCGCACAGCTTGTACTGACGGACGGAAGGCTTGGGATGAAGGGCGCCATTGCCAAGGCGCAGGAACTGGCAGCGCAATATTCGGACAGCTTTATTCCTGGACAGTTTGACAATCCTGCTAATGCGGCGGCCCACAGAAATACCACCGGCCCCGAAATTTGGGAGGACACAGACGGGGCAGTAGATGTGTTTGTTGCAGGCGTGGGCACTGGCGGCACGATTACCGGTGTGGGAGAATACTTGAAAGAAAAAAAGCCCGGCGTTGAGGTAGTTGCTGTAGAGCCGGACACATCTCCCATATTGTCCGGCGGGACGGCAGGACCGCACAAGCTCCAGGGAATTGGTGCGGGATTTGTGCCTGCAGTGCTAAATACAACTGTGTATGATAAGATACTTCCAGTATCCTGGGAGAATGCTTTTGCAGCAGCCCGGGAGATCGGCAGAGAAGAAGGTGTGCTAGTAGGTATTTCCTCTGGCGCGGCTCTCTGGGCGGCCATGGAGCTTGGACGGCAGAGCGAATATGCAGGCAAAACGATTGTAGTACTGCTGCCAGATACGGGAGAACGGTACTTGTCCGGAGAGTTGTTTTCAGAAGAATAAAAATATATAGAAAATAAAAAGCTATCGGATATCCGATAGCTTTTTTAATGATTGCGCAGAATGCGCAAATACAGATTTTCATTTATATAGGTATATACTTTGTACATTCCATAAGTGAATAGTCCCACTGTCAGCCCGTTCAGAATCCAAATTTCCGATGCCCAAGGGGCAATGCTGGAATATGCCCCACCCAGCAACAGAGCGGCGGTACCGGTAACAGCGGTAAATAGCATGCGGTTTTGTATGCCCTTTTCCAGACGGGCAATTTCTGAAATGGCCTGGTCCTCTGATCTATAAAGGCGGCCTGCAAACGAGGTTATATGGGATAGGATCACACGCTGCAGGATGTACAGGCACAAAGCAAAAGCAGACATCCCCAAAATTGCTTCCACCCAGGAAGAGATCATGATTTTGGGATACAGAGTCATGGCGTGCTTGACTCCCATAGCAAAGGATGCGGGGGTATAATGATTGATTCCGCCTGTATAGTCCACGAGCCAAATCTCTGTAAGTATAGAGCATGCACCAAGAAATATACATAGGACGATTCCCCACACCGCTTGCTTTCTGCAGTCTTTTTTTAGATATACAAAGACCGCGATGAGGAATACCGCTGCAAATATATTTGGCAGGATATTTACATAATCTATATACATGGAAAAGCAAAGTCCGCATGCAATAATTGCTAAAATCAGAATGGTCCGCATTTTTTTTGCTGCAAGGTAACCTTTATCCGGTAAAATCTCATCAGTATATTTCTGCCAAAGGGCACTGGTCAAAACGGTATCGGCGCACATCCCCTTGATATATCTCCGAAAGCGCAGCAACCAGGGAATGCTCACCATCAGCCCAACAAGCCAAGAAAAAATATATAAAACACCAATATACTGTGACCAGTTTACACCCGGCACGCCCACATAATCGCTGACAAAAATGCTTGGGATAAGCGGCAGAACGGATCCGACGGCTCTAGCAAAGAATGCCGCGTAGGTAAGAATTTGCAGTGCCCTCACACTGGAATATTTTTGATTTTTCCCACGCAGCGTTCCCCTGGATGGAACTGCACTGGGAGACTCAGCGCCGGTACGCAGGGCGATATAGGAAAATCCGGCAAACAGATGAGACATAGCCGGCACAAACAAAATTGCACTTACAACTGCGCTGGAAAAGGCCATCAGCATGGTGTAAGAATCCGTGTTGAAAGGCAACGTGAAAACAATGCCAAATTGAGCCGCGCTTACAATTGACAGCTTTGCAAAGCTGTCCCGAGCATCTCCCAAATGGTCGGTGACCTCTGCAGCTTTAGTCAGGCCATGCATGATCATAAGCAACCCGATAAAATCCGGTAGAATATCGACAATGTTGATCATTGGGTTACACAGAAAGATCATGCCCGCACCAATCCAGGAGAGACCAAGGGACTCTTTCTTTTGCTTATGCGTTTTCATCTTTAATTATACCTGCTCCGCAGCATTTTTTATATTTCTTGCCGCTGCCGCAGGGACAAGGGTCGTTGCGCCCTACTTTTTCAGCAGCTTTTTTTACCACCGGCTTTTTCTTTAGCGTTCCGTCCCCAGCCCCGACGAATCCGGCAGAGACTGGCTGAATAATCTGTTCCCGCTTCATTGTCTGGGGGCGGGGCATAACGGATAGAAGCATACGGACGGTGTCGTCCCGAATCATAGTGATCATCTCATCAAAGAGATCTGCTCCGGCGATGCGGTATTCACTAATCGGATTACGCTGTGCATAGGCTTGAAGCCCGATAGAATCCATTAGAGAATCCATTGCTTCCAGATGGTCCATCCACTTGGAATCTACGTTGCGAAGCAATACCACACGTTCCACTTCCCGGAAGGTCTCTTCTCCAAAGAGTTTTTGTTCCTTTTCTTCATAAAGTTTCATGGCTCTGTCCAGCAGCTGAGAACGAATTTCGTTCCGTGCTTGCACAGCGTTCCCGGTAAGTTCGGTAAAGTCGCTGTCCTGGCAGAGAAGTCCCATATATTTGTTTTTGAGAGAAGCGACATCCCAGAGCGCCGTATCGTCCTCATGCAGGAACTGGGAGATAGAATCGGAAATGGTAGACTGGATCATTGCAAGCATTTTGTCCCGCAGAGAACCGCCTTCCAGCACTTCTTGCCGCTGCTGATAAATGACCTTGCGCTGTTGATTCATTACGTCGTCATAGGACAGCACGTTCTTTCTGCGATCAAAGTTTTGGTCTTCCAGTCGCTTTTGTGCGCTTTCAATGGAGTTCGAAAGAATCCGGGCGTCAATGGGATCGTCTTCCGTAATTCCCAGACGAGAAACCATTCCGAGAATGCGATCACTACCAAACAGACGCATCAAGTCGTCTTCCAGGGAGAGATAGAAGCGGGATTCCCCTGGATCGCCCTGCCGTCCGCTTCGCCCTCGGAGCTGGTTATCGATACGACGTGCGTCATGCCGTTCCGTACCGATGACGAACAGCCCGCCGGCTTCAATGACTTTTTCAGCTTCCGGCCGAATTTCTTCTTTGTACTTATCATAAAGGGCGCGGTAATGCTCTCTTGCTTCTATTACCTCATCGGATACAGACTGAGAAGAGCCGGTGGCCAGCATAATGATCTCTTCTTCATAGCCTTCCTTACGCATCTGCTGTTTGGCAAGAAATTCTGCGTTGCCCCCTAGCATAATATCCGTACCACGTCCTGCCATGTTGGTGGAAATCGTAACGGCACCAAGCTTACCTGCCTGGGCTACGATTTCAGCTTCCTTTTCATGATATTTTGCGTTCAACACGTTGTGGGGGATTCCGGCAGACTTCAGCTTTTTGGAAAGCATTTCCGATTTTTCTACAGAAACGGTACCTACCAAAACGGGCTGGCCTTTTTCATGGCACTGTACGATTTGGCGAATTACAGCCTTATCCTTGCCGGCTACAGTGGTATATACCACGTCACTGTGGTCAACACGGATCATCGGTTTGTTGGTGGGGACTTCTACCACGTCCAGGCTGTAAATTTCCCGGAACTCGTTTTCCTCAGATAGGGCGGTACCGGTCATACCGGACAGTTTGTCATACATTCTAAAATAATTCTGGAAGGTGATGGTAGCAATGGTCCGGTTTTCACGCTGTATCTCTACCCCTTCTTTTGCTTCAATGGCCTGATGCAGTCCGTCAGAGTATCGGCGTCCCGGCATGATGCGTCCTGTAAAGCTATCTACGATCATGACCTCGTTGTTATTGATTACATAATCCGTATCCCGCTTCATAATGCCATGGGCGCGGATGGCCTGGTAAATATGGTGGGAGATATCTGCATTTTCCGGATCGGAAAGGTTTTCGATACCGAAAAATGCCTCCGATTTTTTAATACCATTGGCGGTGAGGGTACAGGAACGGGCTTTTTCGTCTACGATATAGTCCTGCTCTACCTGATCGTTTTCTACCTTGGCGTCCAGCTCTTTAATTACAAATTTTGACATGGTACGAGCCAGGGCCTCCGCACGTTTATACAGATCGTCCGTTTTTGTACCGTGGCCGGATATAATCAAAGGAGTGCGGGCTTCGTCGATAAGGATGGAGTCCACCTCGTCTACGATGGCAAAAAAGTGTCCCCGCTGTGCCTGGCCCTCTTTATAGGTAGCCATGTTGTCCCGCAGATAGTCAAATCCAAATTCGTTGTTGGTACCGTAGGTGATGTCACAATTGTAGGCCGCTTGCTTTTCTTCTTTTGTCTGATCATGAATAATCAAACCGGTGGTCAGACCCAAAAATTCATGGATACGGCCCATCTCCTCCTGCCCCATTTTTGCCAGGTATTCGTTGACGGTGACCACGTGTACCCCTTTGCCTGCCAGGGCGTTCAAATAAGAGGGAAGTACCGCCACAAGGGTTTTACCTTCACCGGTTTTCATTTCCGCGACTCTGCCTTGATGGAGCAGGATACCGCACATAAGCTGGACACGAAAGGGTCTTTTCCCAAGCACCCGTTCGGCTGCTTCACGCACCAGGGCGTAGGCATCGGGAAGAATATCGTCCAACGTCTGACCGTTTTGAAGAGCCCCCCGCAGCTGGTCGGTGGTGGCGCGCATTTCTTCGTCGGACATTTCTTTATATTTCGGTGCAAGGGCTTCTATTTTATCTACAATAGGAATAATTTTTTTGATTTGATGGTCACTGTAAGTACCAAATATTTTTGTCATGAGACCCATAATTCAAACACACTTTCTTTTACCGGCGCACAGGACCCGGCGGGTTCAGAAATCTGAATTTGCAGCAACCGCCGCATTTCTGTCAACCAATTTAAAATTGTACAATAATTATAATTATTGTACAACAACAATGCTCGAATGTAAAGAAAAAAATCAAAATTTACAATGCAGTGTGAGGAGTAGTATTAAGTTGCAAGGTTCAAATGAGCCTTCGCAACTTATTTTT
>CANRVI010000048.1 GCA_947643245.1 uncultured Clostridia bacterium
CAAAAAAGGTGCGTACGTGGATCATTCCTATCGTCCGGATGGGGACGGGTATTTGGTAACCTGCTCTATTAAAGATAAAAAAGGAGTAATTATGGATCTTACGGTACGAGCCGATAGCGATTACCAACTCCAGCGTATGCTCAGTAATTACTCTGAGCGCCCTGAGGTAGTGTTTCGCGGTGTGGTTGCGTTGCTTTCCGGTGACGTAAATTATTTGTTTGAAGATATCTGAATTTTCGACAGTCAAATGTGCACTTTGTATATAAAAATAGACAATGTATATATAAAAACTACAAATATGAATGAAATATTTACGAAAATTTAAGAATATTTAAAACTACTATTGACAAAATTTACAAATGTGTTATAATATCATTAAGATAGATAGTAAAAATCTACAAATGAACCAGTTGGGAGTAGAGAAGGAATTTTGCAGGATACGCCGGATACTTTGTTGGAAGAAATACAAAATGGGAGCAACGAGAGCTTTTCTATGCTTGCAAAGCAATATGCCCCTCTTGTTGCCAAAATGGTTTCCAGCTTTTTTGCAAGCGGAGGCGGCGCACGGGACGAATTGCTGCAGGAAGCAGAAAGCGCGTTGCTAAAGGCAGCGCTTACATATGATAAAACACAAACAGCAGTGTCCTTTGGGTTGTATGCAAAGATTTGTATACGAAATGCATTGATTTCTCATCGAAGAAAGATTCTGCGAAGAACACAGCGAGAGATTTCAAATAAAAAAATCAGGAAAAGCAGAGGCGCACAGCGTGTTTTGATTCAGACAGAGAATGTAGAGCAAGCAATTGAGCGAATTGCCGTTGTGTTGTCTCCATATGAACGCTGTGTGTTGCGTGAATATATATCCGGAAAATCTGTGCGGGAAATTGCACAGGATTTGAATAAGAAAGCTAAGTCTGTGCATAATGCATTATTTCGCATCCGTGAGAAGGGAAAACAACTGGAGCGATCTGGAAGAAAGAAAGATTGATATTGTATGTAAACACTGTATGTGTTTTCTATATGCCCGAATAGCTTAATCAGAGCGTTGTTTACAAAGGTAACGGTTAAAGTCCGTTGAGGGCGAAATTTATTCTACCATATTTAAGCGAGGTAAAAAATGTACGAGGACAAGACATTGGTATGCAAGGATTGCGGTAACGAGTTTGTATTTACTGCAGGCGAACAGGAATTTTATGCAGAAAAGGGTTTTCAGAATGAGCCCCAGCGCTGTAAGACTTGCCGCGATGCCAGAAAAGCTGCATCCAAGTCACAAAGAGAAATGTTCACCACTACTTGCGCACAGTGCGGCCAGGAAGCAAAAGTTCCGTTCCAGCCCACAAGCGACAGACCTGTATACTGCAGCGAATGCTTTGCAGCAATGAAACAGCAGTAATTGGATTTTGCAGTTGCATAAGTAATGTAGGGAGGAAGGCACGATATCGTGCCTTCCTCTTCCTGTTTTCTATTTAATAACAAAAAAGTGGGCACGGCACAATACAAATTTTTTCTTTTCATTCCGACAGCTTTTGCCAAAGGGCTTTTTTGTAAAAAGATATGTACAAATTATAAAAGATGTGCTATAATGAGCTTAAATACTGGAGTTTTATAGCTTTGCGGCAGTAAAGCCATCGGACTTATTTTGTCAGAAAGGCAAATTATATATGAGTGAAAACGAAAACCGGCAAGGGCAGACAACACGCCCTGCGGGAAAAAATCAAAATAGAAATACCGGCGCGTCCGCCGGTGGCAAAAGAAAGCGGCGTCCGCAGTCTGCAGCAAAAAGAGATTTTAAAAACAATGTGCAGAAGTCTGCTGAGGCGGAAGGACAAAAAAGCACGGGGCAAAATACTAAAAGAAGAAAGCAAGAGCGTTCCCCTGTTTCGGAGAAAAATAGGAATCCACAGAATAGACGCAGCAGCGTAAAAGGCGGCCCATCCGGCAATGCACAAAAGAACAGCAATCACCGGGGAAACCGTAAGGGGCCTCCGAAAATTCATGATGATTATGATGATATTCGCAGTTATGGCGGAAGGTATTTGCAGTTGCCCGATTATGACGAGCTGGAAACAGATTCGCTTAGTAGTGCTGGACTGTTTTCGCTTGCTGCAGGCAGTGTGAAAAAACGAGACACAGCTTTGGAGGATACAGAGTTTGCTTCAATTTCAGAGGAGCAGGCTCCGGTTGCCGGAAGAAACGCTGTACGGGAACTGCTACGCAGCGGGAGAAGCATTGATAAGATTTTTGTTAAAGCAGGACAGAGAGAAGGCTCTCTGATAGCAATCGTTGCAGAAGCCAGAAAAAAACAAATTCCGGTCTCCGAGGTGGCCCAGGAAAAGCTGGATCAGCTTTCCAGGGGAGTCAACCATCAGGGTGTCGTGGCGGTCGCCGCTGAAAAAGAATATACAGATATCGATGGGATTTTAAATATTGCAGCAGAACGAGGAGAGATTCCCCTTATCGTAGTGGCAGATTCTATTGAAGATCCCCATAACTTAGGCGCGCTGATTCGTTGTGCAGAATGTGCCGGCGCTCACGGTGTAATTATCCCCCGGCGCCGCAGCGCTGGGTTGACACCTGTAGTGACAAAAGCTTCCGCTGGAGCGCTGGAGCATATGGCGGTGGCGAAGGTGTCAAATATTGGCCAAACTGTAACTGAATTGAAAAAACGGGGTCTGTGGGTATTTGTATCAGAAGCTGGTGGTACGGCGTATTATGACGCAGACTTCCGGGTGCCGGCTGCGATTGTATTTGGAAGCGAAGGAGCGGGCGTTGCGAAAACGGTCCGTGAAAAAAGTGATTTTACCGTTTCTATTCCCATGTATGGAAAGGTAAATTCCTTGAACGTATCTACGGCTGCTTCTGTTATTCTATGCCATGCGGCGAGAATGCAGCATGACATGTAGGAAGGCCCTCGGACGTACTGGTCAGAATTCCAAAGGAAGGAATGAAACGAATGGCTGAAAATAAAGAAAAAAATCAAAAAGTGACAGCCCAGGATCTTTTGTCTCGATTAAACAAGTCTGTATCTAAGGCAAATGCAGAAAAAGGAGCGCCTTCGGCAGCAGATTCAATGGATCCGGTCCAGTTGCTGGCTAAGCTGAAAGGCGAATCCCCAGAATATGCACAGGCGGGGTCCTATGTGCAGAGTGAAGTTACAGAGGAAACCTTCTACATGCAGGAAGCGGGGATGGATGGCGTAGAAGATATCTATCCGGAGGACGACTTTTTTGATAACGACCCTGTGGAAGAAGATTTGTACCTTGCATCGGACTTAAGAGAAGATACAGAGGCTACATACGACGAAGACGAAAATTTTGAACAACTTGTCGATGTAATGTCTGGGGAAGATGAAGAAACCATCGACGAATCGGATATCAGCCTGATGGTCGCCTTAGGTATGGAAGATGAGCTTGCAAAGACGGTAGGAATTGAAACAGCTACGCAAATTACAGACGATTACGTGGCAGATCAAGAAGAATGGGTGACCCGCAGCAATCGGTATGGCCCTGGTGAGTATTCTGATCCGGCGGAGAACGGCGAAATTGCTCAGAAATATAGAAAGCGCAATCGCTGGGCTACAGGCAGACTGCTCTGTGGTCTGGTGCTTACCGTTTTGATTTTAATATTTGAGAATCTTCCTGTAGTGGGATATCAGCTATCCGGCGCTCTAGACCCTGCAGTCTATCCGGTAATTTATATAATGATGGATTTGCAGCTGCTGTTGTTGATGGCCGCTCTATGCTATCGGCATATTTTTGGTGGATTGGCTTCCTTGTTGCGGTTCCGGCCTACAACGGATACTATTTCTGCAGTGATGGCGGTTGCGGTGCTTGCCAGTTCTATTTATGAAACGGTGACTGTCGTGCCGGGTGCAGAACCGGTGTTGTTCCACTTTCCGGCGGCACTTTGTCTGCTGTTTACTACGATTCACGAATTTTTAACCGTACGGCGTGAAATTTTTAGTTTTAATATCGTGTCTACTACCCAACCGAAATATGTTATGCGTCGGCTTTCTACCCGAGACTCCATTATGGAAAATGAAGCGCTGACAGACAGTATACAGGATGACGGCGGCGATATTATTAAAATTCAAAAAACAGATTTTGTAGACGGATACTTTTGGAGAACTAAAAATCAAGGCGGCGGTGATCGTTCTATGATCGGTGTGACGCTGCTGGTGGCGATCATGCTTTCAATTGTGGGCGGCGTTTATGCCGCTGCCAGTGGTCATGCAAGCGGGCCTTTTACGGTAGCATTTGCGGTGTTGAGTGCAACAATGCCGACGGCGATGGTCATTGCGGGATGTTATCCCTTTTACCGCGCCAATCGTGCAGCATATGAAAATGAAAGCACGATTATCGGGGAAGGCTCTGTAGATGAATATTCTGGAGCGAGTGTGGTGTCTTTTGACGACGTCAATGTATTCCCTTCTACAAACGTAAAGGTGCGCAATGTAAAGCTGTATAATAACAGCCGTATTGATAAAGTTTTGTATTATGCTGCCAGCGTATTTTCTAAAACGGGTGGCCCTCTGGGCGATGTGTTTGAAATTGCTACGATGGAAACCGGTCACAGTGCCGATGTGGAAATCCTGGATACGGACACGGGATATATTGAAGCATCCGTAGGTGGGAAAAACATTATGTTTGGCCGTGCTGCTGCCCTTGCCGGATTGGGTATTGACATTCCGTCAGACGTGGTGGAGGAAGATACAATTTTAGCGGGCGACTGCGCCGCTCTTTATATGATTTATCAGCATAAGTTGGTGGCAAAGATGATTGTTCACTATCTTATTGATCCGGATTTTGAATATATCCTACGGCAGCTTACCGGTAGCGGTATGTGCGTATGCGTTAAAACCTTTGATCCCAGCATTGACGAGGAAATGATTTACCGGCAGATTCGCAGCGGTAAATATTCTCTCCGGGTGATTAAATATCGGAATACAGAGGAGATTACAAAGTATTCAGACCGCGCTGATGGTGGCATTGTTTCCAGAGAAGGAACCAAAGCTCTGCTTCAGACAATTTCCAGCTGCGACAAAATTCTCAGTGCCCGCAAAACCGGATATGTGATCAATGCCCTTTCTGCTGTTTTTGGGGCTGTGATAATGGCAATAGTTCTTGTATCGGGAATGTTTCCACAGATGTATAGCGTATATTTGGGCGCCATGCAGTTGTTCTGGATGATTCCAGTGATTGTCACAACAAAAGTAATTGTTCGGTAAATTTTATAGGAAAGGGAAAGGGCGGAGTTTTCTCCGCCCTTGTTTATACAATGCGAGAGGATATTAAATCATTTATTACAAAAGTACAGAAGCCCGGTCGATATGTCGGCGGAGAAGCGGGGAGCGTTTACAAGAACAAATCGCAGATTGGAATGCGGATGGCCTTTTGTTTTCCGGACATATACGACATTGGTATGTCCAATTTGGGTATGCGGATTTTGTGCGGCGTACTCAACGAAATGCAGGATGTCTGGTGTGAACGGGCATTTGCTCCGTGGCCCGATATGGAGGCAGAAATGCGCAGCCGAAATATTCCTGTATATACCCATGAATCGGGAGACTCTATCCGGGATTTTGATTTGGTCGCTTTTACCCTGCAGTATGAGCTTTGTTATACGACTGCGCTTAATATGCTAGATATGAGTAAAATTCCCTTGCGCAGTCGGGAACGGGACGACAGCTTTCCTATAGTGCTTGCAGGTGGTCCATGTGCCTATAATCCGGAGCCTATGGCCGACTTTGTGGACATCTTTTCCATTGGAGAAGGAGAGGAGGCGCTGCCCCAGCTTGCGCAGTTGTATTTAGATATGCGGCAGGCAGGAACCTATAATAAGAAAGCGTTTTTGCGTGCTGCTTCTCATCTGGAGGGATTTTACGTCCCTTCTTTATATGAAGTAAGTTATCATGAGGACGGCACAATTTTAAATATGACGCCGAAATTTCCAGATGTGCCTCGACAGGTAAAAAAGAGAATTGTAAAAGATGTGGATCAGGTTTATTTTCCTACGGATCCCGTGATGCCTTTGGTAGAAACGGTGCACGACAGGATTACACTAGAAGTGTTTCGAGGTTGCATCCGAGGTTGCCGCTTCTGCCAGGCTGGGTTTGTTACAAGACCGGTACGGGAAAAAACGCCGGATACTCTGTGTGCGCAGGCGAAAAAGATGGCGGAAAACACAGGCTATGATGAAATCTCCATGTGCTCACTGTCTATTTCTGATTATTCCAGAGTAAATACCCTGTGCGATAATTTACTAACCTGGACGGATGATGCACGAATCAATCTCTCCCTTCCGTCTCTGCGCGCGGATAGCTTTACCAAAGAGCTTATGGAGCAAATTTCCACAGTGCGGTCCAGCACACTTACCTTTGCTCCGGAAGCAGGCAGTCAGCGTTTGCGGGATGTGATTAATAAAAATGTAACAGAGGAGGATATTCTCCGAGCTGCAGGTGTGGCTTTTTCAGCAGGAAAAAATCAAGTGAAACTGTATTTTATGAATGGGTTGCCTTACGAAACCCTGGAGGATATTGAAGGAATTGCGTCGCTTGCAAAAAAAGTCATTGAGTCCTATTATAAAACTCCTGGGCGCAGTCGAGGAAAACAGCCGAAGGTTACCATCAGTGTGGCGTGTTTTATTCCAAAGCCCTTTACCCCTTTCCAGTGGGAAGGACAAAATACAGCGGCGCAGTTGGAGGAAAAACAGAAGCATTTGCTTGCTTGTCTTCAGGATCGGAAAATTCGATATAATTATCATGATGCCAAAATATCTTGGCTGGAAGCGGTGTTTGCAAGGGGTAACAGGCGTCTGTCCGCAGCTTTGGAAGCAGCGGTGAAAAGGGGTATGCGTCTAGAGGCATGGGAAGAATTTTTTGACTACGAGGCATGGCAGCAGGTTTTTGCAGATACAGATATCGACCCTGCATTTTACGCAAACCGTACCATGGGCGAGGAAGAAATTTTGCCTTGGGATGTAATTGACTGTGGCGTATCTAAACATTTTTTGCTTCATGAGCGCCATAAGGCGATGGAAGCTGCCGTTACGCCTTCCTGTAAGGAACAGTGTTCGGGATGCGGGGCAAATACCCTGGCAGATCCGAGTCTTTGCCGTTGGTGTCCGGGACATAAGGAAGGAGAAGCGGAGCATCTCAGTAGCCTGAACAGACATGCCAGCCCTAAGGTGGACACAGGCAAGCGAAATACCAGAGGCGCTGGAGCGGCAGTTAATCCTGGAGAACGCCCGGTGCGTACCGCGCGTATTTGTTATGCAAAAGGGGGCGCTATGACATACGTGTCCCATTTAGATATACAGAGAACCTTTTCGCGGGCTCTTGTAAAAAGCGGATTACCAGTATATTATACAGAAGGCTTTAATCCGATTCCCAAACTGACTTTTGCTTCTCCGCTTTCCGTAGGAGCTAGTGGTGAAGCCGAGTTTGCGCAATTTAAACTAGTGCAAGATATGGAAGACGAACAAGTGCTTGCAGCCCTGTCTGCGGCAATGCCTTTTGATATACAAATCAAAGAAGTATATACACCCCAGACACATTTTAAGCAAATTGCCTGGGCGCAAAATCAGATTGATTTCCATGTGCCGGTTGAGAAGAATGTTTTGGCTGCATTGGAAAAACGGTTTGCAGGTCCGGTAGTAGTACTGAAAAAGACCAAAAGCAGCGAAAAAGAGACGGATATCCGTCCCTTTATCAAAGATATTCAATTTGAAATACTGTCAGAGGGTGTGCGCGTCATCGCTGTGACCCGTGCAGATAGTACCAACTATTTAAATCCGGTATATGTTGCTAGAGTTTGTATGCCGCTTGTTGATCCGGAAGGGACAGGGTATTATACGATTTGTCGACGCCATCTGCTTTTGGAGGATGGCGGTATATTCCGATAATTAAAAAATGCTTTTGAGTGAAATACCTTCTGATTCTGAAAGCCGGCGAACCAATTCCAGCAGTTGCTCTCTGGAGGCGTGGTATTCTTTGGCTTCGCCGGTTTTATGGTGGGATTCTAAATCGGCTAGTGCATCCGCGATTCGATCTGCTTCTTTGTGGCTGACGCTGTAGCCAATCACCGGTTCCAGCTTATCCCATTGGGCACGTATATCGTCAAGATTTGCCTTTTCGGCTTCCAGAGGCAGGCTTTGAATCGCGTCGGCCAGCGCATCTGTTTTTGTTTGCACGTAAATCGCGTTGGCTGCTACCGCACAGGATAGCAGCACTAAAACG
>CANRVI010000049.1 GCA_947643245.1 uncultured Clostridia bacterium
GGTCACATTGCCGATTACCACGCCTTCTGTGGTGAGCATATTCAGATAGCTCTGTCCAACAAAATATTTTGCAAACGCCTCATTTTTTCCGCCAACCGGAAAAACACTTAATTCTTCTGCTTTCATATCAAATCTCTCCTTATTATTTTATTTTTTCGATCCACGCTTCAATTTCTGCTTCTTTTGTCACTAATTCTGCACCGCCTGTGGAATCAAACTGTATTTCCATCTCATGGATAAACTCAGCTCCCTTGCAGGCACTCTTTATATCCTTAATAACGTGCCCCGGCCAGCCGCCATGTGTCTGGAACGGAATAACAGTTTTCCCCTTCCAGTCGCAAGACTTCAAAAAAGACAGTACCGCAGGTGCCATCGTGTACCACCATGTAGGTGTTCCTACTGCAATTACATCATAATCATTTAGATTTACTCCTAAAGGTTTAATTTCCGGTTGATACCCCCGGTTTACCTCGCGCTGTCCCTGCTCCACAATCGCATTATAAGAACCCGTATACGGCTTTACCGTCTCAATCCGGGCAATATCTGCACCAGTGGCTTTCTGTATCTGCTCTGCGATTCCTTTTGTGTTTCCGTTTGATATGGAATAATATACAATCAATAATTTCTTTCCCATAATTCAACTCCTATTCCTGACCGAAAGTTCCAATTTCCTCAAGCCAGCCGTCAACCGTTTCCTTTGCTTCATCCTGAGAATTTTGCGCTATGGAACCTCTAATCCCCAAGCCTTCTAAAACCTCTGTATCCGGGCAAACTTCTGCAATACTGCTCTCTGTGGAAGAAATTCCACTGCCTTCATGGGTACAGAAGGGAATGATAGTCTTTCCCGAAAAATCATAGCTTTCAAGGAACGAGTAAACCGCCATCGGCATATCACTCCACCAAATCGGATAACCGAGGAAGATAACATCATAATCAGCCATATTTTCCACAGAAGCCGTAAGTTCTGGACGCGCATTTTCCTCCTGCTCCTGCTTTGCGACCTCGGTACATTCATCGTAATCATCAGGATATGGCGCAACCGTACTGATTTCAAACGTATCGGCACCTACCTGTTCGGCAATCATATCCGCAATGATATGGGTATTACCTTTTTCAATATAGCCGACACTGTAATTCTCGCCGGTGCGTGAGAAGTAGGCTACTAAGATCTTCGTACCGTCTGTATCAACACCCTCCTTTTGCTGTATGTTGCTTTCTTCTGTTTTCTGTACCTCGTCCAGAGTTTCAGATTCCTCCGTTGCAGCAGGGCTTTCTTCTTCCAAAGCGGTCTGCCCGGTAGTTCCTGCCGTTTCAATGTTTTCACTGTTTCCGCAGGCAGCTAATACAAAACACATAGAAAGTGCGAGAAGTAATGGCAAAATTCTTTTCATTTCAACCATGTCCTTTCTGAATCTATTTTTTAGGTGCGAGCGGCCCATAGAAATAGCTGGCAGTCGCACCGCCGTCAATCAGGAACGTGGAGCCGGTAATAAACGCACCCTTGTCGCTCATCAAAAGCTCTGCCACATTTGCCACCTCATCCGCCGTACCCGGACGTCCGGCAGGACAATTTGCAAACATATTCTTGTAAAAATCACCACGCGGGCCATTAAATTCATCAATCGCCAGCGGCGTTACAATAATGCCGGGAGCAATATCATTGATACGAGCGCCACGCCTGCCCCACTTAACAGCCTCTGCCATTACACGCTTTTCATTGCAGCGTTTCGCCATCTGATAAGCGTGCAGAGTATCCCGAATGTTTTCAAGCTGCAACAGCGGGAGATTTAGCAATTCTTCTGTGGGCGTAGCTGCCAGCAGTTCATCTTCCTCCGCAGTCAGAGCAGGCATACGCCAGCCAGACTGACTGGAAATCGTAACGCCTGCACCGCCCTTTTTGATGATTTTCCCGACTTCCTCCAACAGAACGGCGGTTCCGTACAGGTCTACCTTCAAAATTGCTTCAACCGGTGCCTGACTGGGAGAAACACCAGCCGCATTGACCAGCATAGAAATTTCTCCATATTTTTTCGCTTCTGCAATCATATTCATAATGGAATCACGGGAAGATAAATCCATTTCCACTGGTACAGCATCAAAACCTGCTTCATTCATAATCTTGGAAATTGTCTGTGCGTTCTCTATTTTCTTATCACCTACGACAATCTTCATTCCATATCCCATTCTCCGGGCAATCGCCATACCAATCTGTCCAGCTCCCGTTAAAATCATTACATCTTTCAAACTTATGTTCCTCCTTTATTTATCAAATTCCTCTGCCACCTTGGTAAGAAGCTCCCGGATCGGCAGGTGCTGCGGGCAAGTTTGCTCACACCTGCCGCACTTGATACAATCGGATGCCCTGCTGCCTTCTTTGGTATGTACGTTGTTGTAGTAATAATCGGTGTTCCAGTTCTGAAACTGTTTCTTTGCATTAAGACAGGCAAACAGGTCAGGAATCGCGATCTGTTTCGGACATCCATCCGTACAGTACCGACAGGCAGTGCTGGGAATCAATCCCTGTGCGCGGAAAATCTCCCGTACTTTTGTGACAGCCTCCTGCTCTTTATCAGAAAGAGGAACAAAATTCTTCATGTAACCGATATTGTCCTGCATCATTTCCATATTTCCCATGCCGGACAGCACCATCATAATACCCTCAAATCCAGCGGCAAATCGGATCGCATAACTGGCATTGCTGCCGCCATGAAGCGCATCCAAGATTTTCTGTGCCTGTTTCGGCAGTTTTACTAAACTGCCTCCTTTTACCGGCTCCATAACGATCACAGGCTTATCAAACTTCCGGCAGACCTCATAGCATCTGCGGCTTTCCACCGAAGCATCCTCATAGTCCACATAGTTAAACTGAATCTGTACTACTTCAATCTGTGGATATTCGGTCAAAATCTGCTTAAGCACCGCCGCCTTGCCGTGAAACGAGATTCCAAAATGTTTGATTTTTCCTTCCTGCTTCAATTCCAGCACCGTTTCATACGCCTTGCATCCTTTGAATTTTGTATAAATCTCGGCACTTTGAGCGTGCATGAGATAGAAGTCGAAATAGTCCACGCCGCAGGCCGCAAGCTGACCTTCAAATAACGGTCTGATCTGCTCCTGCTTGTTGAAAAAATGCGTGGAGAGCTTATTCGTCAAAACATAAGCGTTCCGTGGATGACGTTTTACAAGGCACTCCCGCAGGGCTGTCTCGCTTTTGCCGCCCAAGTAACCGTGTGCCGTATCAAAATAGTTGAATCCATTTTCCAGAAAGGTATCTACCATCCGGCACATTTCATCCCGGTCAATCTCTCCATCTTTCATGGGGAGACGCATACAGCCAAAGCCAAAATTCTTTTTTACATTTTCAAAATACACGTTCATCCCATCTCCTTTAGATTATTCTTTTCAGTTTCCATTTACCTCCAAGCCACCGCAGGCTAAACACAACCGCCCGGAATAGCCAGTCAACAGCCATTGCCGCCCATACTCCGACAGCTCCCATACGGAGGCCATTTGCTAACAAATATGCCGCCCCAATTCGGAAAACCCACATAGAAGCGATGGAGACAATCATTGCAAATTTCACATCACCTGCCGCCCGCATAGATGCCGGCAAATCGAAAGTCAGCGGCCAGATACAGACAGCCGCCAGTGTATGAATCAAAAGCATTTGTGTCGTCATGCTGGCAGTTTCCTGCGACAAATTGTAAACGGGCAGGATCAGCGGCAAAGCAAAATAAATTGACAGGTCAATTACCAAGAGAGCCACATAGGTAGCTTTTATCAGCAGCCTGTTATAATACTTCGCCTGTTCATAGTCTCCCTTGCCTATGCAGCGTGAAATTACCGTAGTAATTCCCAGCGCAATAACGGAGCCCGGAATTACCTGAATGGCTGCCAGATTTGTAGTAATGGCATTTGCTGCGATTGCACCTGTTCCAAAAGCAGAAACCAACCCTAAGACGAGAATTTTTCCAAGCTGAAACATCCCGTTTTCCACTCCATTCGGAATACCGATATACAAAATTTTCCCAATAAATTTTCGGTCAAGCTGAATCTTTAGTGTCTTTCTGATATGCAGCTCCTGCTGCTCATTAAACAACAAGATGGTAACAACCACAGCCGCGGCAACTCTGGAAAGAAGTGTAGAAACAGCCGCGCCTCCCGTTGCCATGCCAGCGCCATAAATGAAGATGGCGTTACCCGTTACGTTGATCATGTTCATCATCAGGGAGATCCACATCGTTATTTTGGAATTACTCATAGCGCGAAAAGTCGCTGCACCAGCTTCATACACTGCAATGGCAGGAATCGAGAAAGCGGTAATCGTCAAGTAAGTGTCTGCATATTTTCTCACTTCGGGAGTGATCTCCCCAAATAAGCGATTCAATATGATGTCTTTCAAGATGATTAAAACTACCATAACAGCCAATGAGAACACTGCGGAAAAGCCAATAAGCTGCTCTGAACTTTTGCAGGCATCTTTTTGATTTCCACTGCCAAGATACTGTCCTGCAACAACAGCGCCACCGGTTCCTAATGCCGCAAAGAGATAAATCAAAAGCTGCATCACAGTATCTACAAGAGAGACCCCCGATACGGCGGCCTCTCCCACAGAAGATACCATGATGGAATCGATCATGCCTACCAACAGTGTAAGAAGAAGTTCGATAACCAAAGGGCACATCAAGCGCCATAGTTCACGGTTTGTAAATAATCGTCCTTTGCAGCTTTCCTGTGTCATTTCAGTACGGCAGTGTTTTTTACAAGATAGCGCAGCCATACACTGCCGCCCTCCTTTACTTGGGCACTTTGCAGTTCAAATCCTATCGGCTTATCTGCCGCCAGTCCCCCTCTTGTTGCAAAAAGGGCAGGCGTATCAGAGGAACCATCTGCCGTAGGAGCAATCACAACACTGACCTCATCACACATTCCTGCCTGAATGAAAGACCAGTTCAAGACACCGCCACCGCCGAGCATGAGCGTTTCGATTCCGAACAGCGTTTTCAGCTTGCTCATTGCCGTCTCATAATCCAACGAATCGGTTCCCGCAATGATATAGGAAATCCCCAACTTCCGCAGGAACGCTTTATAAGCATTTCCGGCCTTCTGCGTGAGTATTTCAATCACATGAGCCGTTGTATCAATATAGGTCAGTGTGTCGCTTTTCCACCCCAGTTTGCCGGAAGGATCAACAGAAACATAGTACATATCCGCTTTCTTTGCGACAAAGTCGCCTTCCGGTACAGTCGGGACATTTTCATCCACGTCCGGCTTCTCATAAAAGGTAAAGTTATCGTCCGTTGTCACTCGCCCGGAAAGCCAGCCCTGATGTTTATAATATGGTTCTTTGCCAAAAGAAAGGTTATAAAACACATCTCCTGCTGCTCTTCCTTCCGGTGTACCCATATAGGAACCCATAATTTTCCCGTCAAGTGAAGTCATCATATGGCAAAAAATATATGGTCTGTTCATTTACAAATCCTCCTTGATTACATATTGGTACGGAAGAAAGTTTCCAGTTTGTCAAAAGGAATCTTATCCAGCTTATCATACAGGTCTACATGGTTTGTGTCCGGGATTACAAGAAGTTCCTTCGGCTCTGCCGCCTGCGCATAAGCATCCTCGCTGAAATACCGGGAATGTGCGTTCTCGCCGATCACAAACAAAATCGGTCGTGGCGAAATCCGGTCAATTTGGGAGAGCAGAGGGAAATTCATAAACGACATACAGCTTGTAAGGGTAAACTGCGTCGTGGAATTTGGATGATAGCCTCTCGGTGTTGCATAAAACTCTCCAAATTCTCTGCCAATCGGATCAGTATTTTCATCAAAGCCAATCGGCGCTCCCCGTCCGGCCAGCATCGGCTCATTGCCTTCAAAGTCGGAATATCTCGCCTCTGCAAGAGCCACTAATGTTGCATCCCAAGCCTCTCTTGTCATGGAATCGCCAAAGCCCTGAGACATATTACGGGAAATATCATACATACTTACCGTAGCAACCGCCTTAATGCGCACATCCACCTGTGCCGCACTCAAAGCAAATCCGCCGCTGCCGCAAATGCCGATGGCGCCGATTTTTTCTCTGTCAACAAACGGACGTGTACCCACGAAGTCTACGGCAGCACTGAAATCTTCCACGAAGAAGTCCGGCGAAGAAATACGTCTTGGCATACCACCGCTGTATCCGTTGAAAGACGGATCAAATGCCAGCGCCACAAATCCGCGCTTTGCCAGTTCCTGTGCATAAATGCCGGGGCCTTGTTCTTTCACACCGCCATAAGGAGGGCCAATGATAACAGCCGCGTGCTTTTCCTCCATGTTCATATCCTTTGCCGTATACAGATCAGCAGCAATAGTAATGCCATAACGGTTTTTGTAAGAAACTGTTTTCCTCACAACCTGATCGCTCAGTTCAAAAATGTAATTATCTTTGTTTGTCATAACGAATCTCCTTTACTATTTTTCTTTCAGCCATTTTTTAATTTCCGGCTCTGAATACTGGATGCTTCCACCGCGAAGCGCCAAACCTTTCTTTACCTCTGCCGCCTCGCATAACCGCTTAATATCCGATTCGCTGCTCCCCATCCCGCTGCCCTCATGGGTACAAAATGGGAAAATAGTCTTTCCGTTAAAATCGAAATGCTCCAAAAATGTAAATACGGCCATCGGCATAGTTCCCCAATAGTTGGGATAGCCCAAATATACCGTATCGTATGCGTCTAAACTTTCTGGATAGGCTTTCAGCTCCGGTCTTGCGTTACGCCGCTGGTCAGCCTGAGCCTGCGCGATACATTCGTTGTAGTCCTTTGAATATTCCTGCACAGGCTGCATCTTAAAAGTTTCCGCCCCTGTCAGTTTCTGAAGGATATTCGCCACAACTTCCGTGTTGCCAACAGCCAGCTTTTTAATTGCACCGCTCACATAGTTCTCGCCTTTGCGTGAGAAATATACAATGATTGCCGCCATATATCAAACTCCTTTCCTTGTTTCTGCTCTCATTATAGCCTTGAAAGTCTTGACAGAGAATCTCCGATTTGTTATCATCGTATCTACTAAAAGTAAATACGATGCAGGAGGTTGATTCCATGTTCAATCATAATTTAACGGCTTTTGTATCTGCCATAGACTCCGGCAGTTTCACAAAAGCAGCAGATAAATTGTTTGTAACTCCGACTGCGGTTATGAAACAAATCAATTCTTTAGAATCCCATCTGGGCCTAAAGCTGATAGAAAGAACAAGTCAGGGGGTTCGCCTGACACCGGCAGGAGAAGTGATTTATAGGGATGCAAAATTTCTGTTTGACTTCTCAAAACGCTCCATTGAAAACGCGACACAGTCGTCAAATGTACATTACAAAACAATCAGCGATGGAACCTCCATACTGTACCCGGCGAAATCGATTATGGACTTATGGTACAAAGTCAGCAGTCAGTTTCCCGATTACAAACTGCATTTAGTTCCTTTTGAAGATAACCATGAAGGTATCCTCTCCGAAATTGAACAATTAGGGAAAAAATTTGATTTTCTGCTGGGAGTCTGCGATTCCAAACAATGGCTCAACCGATGTAATATGCTGCCGCTGGGACGATACAGAAAAATGTGCGCCGTTTCCCGCGAACACCCACTGGCATCAAAAAAATATATGGAGCTTTCAGATTTATATGGAGAAACCTTGATGATGGTAAAAGAAGGCGATTCGGAAATGAATGATATAATACGAAGTGACCTGCGAAAGAATCATCCAGACATTCAGATTGAAGATACCACGCAGTTTTATGATATGGCTGTATTTAACCGCTGTATCGAAACTGGGAATGTTCTGCTAATACTGGAATGTTGGCAGGTTGTTCACCCGGCTCTTGTCAGTATCCCGGTGAAATGGGAATTCAGTTCTCCTTATGGGCTTTTGTATGCCATGAATCCGCCGGATGATGTAATGAAACTTGTAAATGCAGTAAAAGTCTAATTAGAGCTTGCTTTCACGTCGAAAATATGTAAGCTGTGGGGATTGCGTAGAAACTTTCGAGCAGGCATAATATACGAATACCACCGGCCAACCGAACCGCCACGGCTGTCCCTTTTCGTTGCTTTTATACCATAGAAAAAAGAGAGCTTTCTTCAAAAAAAGGCTTGCTTTTCCACCAAAAATGCG
>CANRVI010000050.1 GCA_947643245.1 uncultured Clostridia bacterium
TAATCGATTTTCCCGACAATCGACGTTTCGACCAGGATCCCCGCAATGTGGCGCTCCATGCACAAGAGTATATGCAGAAGCTGGGCATTGCCGATGAAATGCGGATCGGGCCAGAATTTGAGTTCCATATATTTGATCATGTGAGCTACGATGTCCAGCCCAATATGGCCAAATATCATATCGATACGGAGCAGGCAGAATGGAATACAGGTGACGAATCTTATAACTTAGGATATAAAATGCCTCAAAAGGGCGGCTATCACATGGCGCCTCCGATGGATACCTTGAGTGACTTTCGTTCCAAAGTAACCATGTTAATGGAAAATCAAGGGATTCAGGTAAAATATCACCATCATGAGGTAGGCGGCCCTGGACAGTTGGAGATTGAAGTGGAATTTGGCAGCATGCTGGAAATGGCAGACAAGACTATGATGACAAAATACCTAATAAAAAATGCTGCCTTTGCTGAAGGAAAGACCGCAACTTTTATGCCGAAGCCCATTTATGGGGAGGCTGGAAACGGAATGCATGTGCATATGCATCTGTTTAAAGAGGGAAGGCCCCTGTTTTATGATGCGAATGGCTATTCTCAATTAAGCGATACCGCTCTTTATTTTATTGGCGGTCTGCTCACCCATGCCAGAGCGCTGTGTGCGTTTACAAATCCCAGCACAAATTCCTACAAGCGTCTGGTTCCTGGATATGAAGCGCCGGTAACCATAGGATATGCCACTTCAAACCGCAGTAGTGTGATCCGGATCCCTGCATATGCAAAGAATCCCAACACAAAGCGGTTTGAACTCCGTTCACCTGACGGTACCTGTAACCCATATTATGCGTACGCGGCGATTTTAATGGCTGGACTGGATGGGATTCAAAAGAAGATTGACCCGCAGAGGGAAGGATTCGGCCCATATGATTTTAATCTGTATAATTTAAGTCCAGAAGAGCAAAAGAAGATTCGACAGCTGCCCCGGTCACTAGACGAGGCATTAGATGCCCTGGAAGCGGACCATGCTTTTCTGACCGCGGGCAGTGTGTTTCCACAGCGGCTTATCGATATTTGGATTGAGAACAAGCGAGCAGATGCGGCGCGTTATAATCAGCTTCCGCAGCCGGTGGAATTTGATATGTATTATGATCTGTAGTAAAAAACCTGCTGAAACATAGATTTCAGCAGGTTTTTTCATCCTTATTGTTGCTTTTTATTATTATTTTTCCTATAATATGTTTAGATAGTGAGATTTTGTCTTGAATAGGAGAATATATGAAAACGAATGTTTTGGGATTATATGAAAAGTCTATGCCGGATACCCTTACCTTTCGGGAAAAGTTGAATCTGGCAGAAGAGGCTGGCTACGATGCGCTGGAAATGAGTATAGATGAATCAGACGCTAAATTGGAGCGTTTAAATTGGTCACGTGAAGAACGTGCTTCTTTATTCGCTGCGACGCGTGAAGCCGGAATCTATATCAACACGATTTGCCTAAGCGGCCATCGCAAATTTCCTTTAGGCAGCAATGATCCAGAGACGGCGGCGCGTAGTATGGAAATTATGGAAGGCGCTATTAACTTGGCGTATGACCTTGGCGTACATATTATTCAGCTTGCCGGATATGATGTATACTATGAACCGTCGGACGAAAATACCAAGAAGCGATTTGCAGAAAATCTTGCAAAATCGGTCGAAATGGCGGCTACACGAGGAATTATTCTGGCGATGGAAACCATGGAAAACGATTTTATGAATACGATTGAAAAGGCAATGGTATATGTTTGTCAAATACAGTCTCCTTATTTAAAGGTTTATCCGGATATCGGCAATATTACAAATGCTACTGATGATATAATCCGCGATATTCGTTGCGGAGCTGGGCACATTGCCGCTGCACATTTAAAGGAAACCGTTCCCGGGGTATACCGTAATATGCGCTTTGGTGAGGGGCGGGTAGATTTTGCTAAGGCAACAGCAGAATTAAAGCGTCAGGGTGTACATATGTATACGGCTGAGTTTTGGCATTCAGACAAGGAGGACTGGCGTGCTGAGCTGCGTCGTGCCCATGATTTTCTGCGGCCATACCTACAATAAGAAAGGGAATTATATATGCTGTATTTCATGGGTATAGATAACGGCGGCACAAATACTAAGGCTGCTGTGTTTGATCAGAACGGAAGCGAAATTGCGGCATCGTCTCAGAATACTCCCTTACTTGTTCCGCGCGAGGGATTTAACGAGAGAGATATGCATGAACTTTGGAATGCTACTGCAGCGGCTATCCGTGGGGCAATAGAAAAGAGTGGGGTTTCTCCCTCTGAAATTGTTGGCGTTGGCTGCACCGGACATGGAAAGGGGCTGTATCTTTGGGGAAAGGACGATCGGCCTGCCTGCCATGCTGTTGCGTCTACGGATAGGCGAGGGGTAGAATATGTTGAAAGGTGGTACGCAGACGGTACTGCCAGGCAAGCAGAAGCGTTGTCGCTTCAACCTGTCGGTGAATCACAGCCGGTTGCGATTCTTGCTTGGATAAAAGAGCATCGTCCAGAGGTATTTCAAAATATCCGTTGGATTTTTGAAGCAAAAGATTTTATCCGGTTTATGCTGACAGGAAAGGCAATGGCGGAAGTTACGGATTACTCGGGCACCGGATTTATGAATTTACATACAAAAGGTTATGATCGTGCTTTGCTGGAACTGTTTGGCTTAAATGAAATCTTTGATGCACTGCCTCCCCTTTGCCAGTCTTATGATTTATGCGGAACTGTTACTGAAGCGGCTGCCCGGGATACGGGGCTTGCTGTCGGAACGCCGGTTTGCGGCGGCATGTTTGATATTGATGCGTGCGCGATTGCTATGGATATCAGTACACCAAGTCGGCTTTGTATGATTACAGGTACTTGGAGCATAAATGAATATATTTCAAAGACGCCTGTCTATCCGGCCCTTACAACACGCAATTCATTATTCTGCATTCCGGGATATTATTTGATTGAACAAAGCAGTCCTACCTCGTCTGGCAATTTGGAATGGTTTATCAATAATTTTATCCCTGAGGCCGTGAATTCTGATATAGACAAAAAACAACTTTATCGGCAGATAGATGGCGAGGTGGATGCCTTACTGCCGCAGGACAGCAATATTATATTTTTACCGTTTCTTTACGGTACATATGATGAGAAATGCGTGACTTCTGCTTTTGTGGGTATGACCAACTATCATACCCGAGGACATATGCTCCGGGCGATTTTTGAGGGTGTGTGTTTTTCCCATCTGCATCATATTGACGCTTTGCTGCAGCATCGGGCTGCGCCGGAAGCGATTCGGATGACAGGCGGAGCCGCAAATTCCAGCGTTTGGGTACAGATGTTTGCAGATATAATCGGTATGCCAATTGAGGTTGTAAAGACGAAGGAACCTGGTGCGCTTGGCTGCGCAATGGCTGCCGCTGTGGCCGCAGGTGTTTACTCGGATTATGAGAGCGCTGCACAAAATATGGTAAAGGTATCCGCAACATTTGTTCCTAGAAAAGAAAATACAGATATTTACAGGAAAAAATACGAGCGTTATTGCCGCCTGATTACTCTGTTGGGACAGCAGTGATTACTTGTGCGTATAAAAGGAGAAAATTATGTTAGAACTATTGAAAGAAGAAGTGTTTGCTGCAAATATGTGCCTTCCTAAATATGGATTGGTTACTTTTACTTGGGGAAATGTTTCTGGAATCGACAGAGAAAAAGAACTGGTGGTAATTAAACCGTCCGGCGTCAGCTATGAAGAAATGCGTGTGCAGGATATGGTTGTCGTTTCCTTAGAAACCGGCTGCGTGGTGGAAGGGAAGCTGAATCCTTCTTCCGATACGCCGACACATCTTGAGCTTTACCGCCATTTTCCTACGATAGGCGGCGTGGTCCACACCCATTCCAGATGGGCGACATCGTGGGCACAGGCAGGCCGAGGTATTTCGGCGTATGGCACGACTCATGGCGACTATTTTTATGGTGAGATTCCATGCACACGAAAAATGACCCCTGCGGAAATTGCAGACGCATATGAAAAGAATACCGGACTGGTTGTAACAGAGACTTTTCAGGATAAAAATTTTGCGGAGATTCCTGCAGTATTGGTACACAGCCATGGCCCATTTACATGGGGAAAGGATTCGCATGAAGCAGTACACAACGCTGTTGTGCTGGAGGAACTGGCCATGATGGCTTATTACACAGAGCAAATGGGACAAACAAAGCCGATGCAGAGGGAACTTTTGGACAAACACTTTTTGCGTAAGCACGGAAGCGGCGCTTACTATGGGCAAAAAAAATAAGAATAGGAAAGGGAATACCATGGCATTTCGAAAAGACTTTTTATGGGGTGTAGGCACTTCCGCATACCAAATTGAAGGCGCGGCGATGGAGGATGGCAGAAGTCCCTCCGTATGGGACCAATATTGTCATGAGGACGGTGGACACATCAAATGCGGCCACACTGGGGATGTTGCATGCGATCATTATCATCGATATAAGGAAGACGTGGAACTGATGCGTCAGCTGGGAATCAAATCCTATCGTTTTTCTCTTTCCTGGAGCAGAATTCTGCCTAACGGTATTGGCGCTGTGAATCAAAAGGGAATCGACTTTTACAATAACCTAATCGACGCGCTGCTGGAGAATGGAATTACTCCCTGTATCACACTTTTTCATTGGGATTACCCCTATGAATTGCAGAAAAAGGGCGCTTGGCTCAATCCGGAAAGTGCAGACTGGTTTGCATACTATACTGAAGTGGTGGCAAAGGCGTTTGGAGACCGGGTAAAATGGTTTATTACGTTGAATGAGCCACAGTGCTTTCTCGGTATGGGATATTATGATGGCTGCAACGCGCCTGGGAAACGCCACAGTTTGGAAGATATGGCGCTGATGCTTCACAATATGTTTTTGGCGCATGGAAAATCTGTA
The DNA here is from genome assembly GCA_947643245.1 of uncultured Clostridia bacterium. Classification (GTDB taxonomy): domain Bacteria; phylum Bacillota; class Clostridia; order Oscillospirales; family CAG-272; genus Avispirillum. The sequence continues at coordinate 4,951 of CANRVI010000050.1, forward strand.
ATAACGATTCGTAAGTATGTACAGGATGCCAAGGTGGGATATGCGCCTACCTGTGGTGTAAATATGCCTCTTACCAACAGCGCGGCGGATATTGCGGCTGCGAAGAAACAGTACCTTAGCATAGATCCTGCAGCCTGGATTTGGAATGTGGTGTTGTGGAGCGATCCGGTTGTCCTGGGGCGGTATCCTGAGGAAGATCCTTTTTTTGCACAGCAATTTCGGCGATATCTGCCTGAAAATTATGAGGATGATATGCAGATTATTTGTCAGCCGCTGGATTTTTATGGACAAAATATTTATAATGGTTCCCTCTGGCAGGCAGATGCGGCAGGAGAGCCTATGTGGACGGCAAATCCTGTAGGCAATCCCAGAACGGCAAATGGATGGCCGGTGACACCGGATGCTTTGTATTGGGGGCCGAAATTCCTGTATGAACGGTATAGATTGCCCATTATGATTACAGAAAACGGACTATCTTGTCACGATATGGTTTCTCTGGATGGAAAAGTCCATGATCCTAACAGAATTGACTTTACCCATCGATATCTGCAAGCTTTAAAGCGTGCTGCAAATGAGGGAGTAGATATCCTCGGATATTATCACTGGTCTCTTTTGGACAATTTTGAATGGGGGGCAGGGTATACAGAGCGTTTTGGATTGATATATGTAGACTATGCTACCCAGGAGCGGATCAAAAAAGATTCTTTTGATTGGTACCGCTCTGTGATTGAAGAAAACGGGGAATACCTGTAAATTTGTAAAAAAGGAATGGTCGTTGCGTTATGAAGAGGATGGCGCTGCTGCTAAGCTTGCTGCTTATAGGCTTATGTGTTGCCGGATGTGGGAAGGATGAAGAATCTGTAGGGGATGTGTCTCCGGGACTGGACATTGATACGACCACGCTAGAGGGCGATGCATTCACTTCTGCAGAGCTTTTAGCAAACAAGCTGACGGTTTTCAATGTCTGGGCGACTTGGTGTCCCCCTTGCGTGGCTGAATTGCCCCACCTACAGAAAATCAGCCAGGATTTTCAAGACAAGGGCGTTGCAATTGTAGGTGTACTGCAAGACGGTGTCACAGAACTTGGAGAAAAAGATACCAATGCAATTGCCTCAGCGAAAACTTTGCTGCAAGATGCAGGGGTAAATTATACGGTGATTCTGCCGGATACTGCTTTGCAGCAGACCTTTATCCGTACCATGCAGTATTTTCCCACTACATTTTTTGTAGATAGTGCGGGAAATATAATAAAAAAGGTAGAAGGGGCGAGGGATTATGAAGAATGGGGCAGGCTTGTCCAAGAAGTCCTTGAAGAGACAAACGGATAAAGTATTGTTTCTTCAAATACTGCTTATTCTGGCTGGTGTTTTAGCAATTGCGGCAGGAATTTGGAGAGATGAGGTGCGCACTGTGTTTATGAAAGCAACTTATATATGTCTGGAGTGTATCGGAATTGGCTAAATTGCCCCTTAGTTTCAGAAAAACGGTGCAGGGTGTATGGACTGTTTTAACCAATGGCTATATTATAGGATTTTTTCAGGGGAAAATTTATAATGGCAGACTTAAGAATCTTTGCGTTCCAGGACTAAATTGTTATTCCTGTCCAGGAAGTCTTGGATCCTGTCCTATCGGTTCTTTGCAGGCGGTGCTTGGAAGTGCAAAATATAAGGCGTCTTTTTATTTGCTTGGTTTCTTTTTGTTGGTTGGAACAGTGCTTGGACGCCTTGTTTGCGGTTTTTTATGTCCATTTGGTTTGGTACAGGAGCTGCTTTATAAAATTCCCTTTGTAAAAAAAATAGGTGCTTTTCGATTGGACAGACCTCTGCGGTGGCTAAAATATATTTTTTTGCTTCTATTTGTTATTTTGCTTCCTCTGTTTATTGTGGACGCAGCAGGTACAGGCGCTCCGTGGTTTTGTAAATGGATTTGTCCTGCAGGTACGTTGGAAGGCGGGGTCCCTTTAGTTTCCACAAATCCGGCGCTGCAAAGTGTAATCGGATTTCTTTTTCAATGGAAGCTGGCGATTCTTATTGTTACTGTGCTTCTGTCTATATTGATTTATCGTCCTTTCTGCAAATATATCTGTCCACTTGGCGCAATTTATGCTTTGTTTAATAAGGTATCGATATACAAATACCATGTAGACTTGCAAAAGTGTACCAGATGCAAACAATGTGAAAAGACTTGTCCTATGCAGATCAGCCCTGTTGGAGAGGTCAACCATGCAGAATGTATCCGATGAGGCAAGTGCAAGGAAGTTTGCCATGTTGGAGCGATTACCTCCGGTTTTTCTTTGGGCAGCAGGGAACAGGGACAATTGAAACAGAATAAAAAAGTCTGACGAGCGTCAGGCTTTTTTATTTCATTGACAATATTTTCAATTCGTGGTATACTGATTTTTGTATTTTTCAAAAGGAGCGGGGATATGCGCGGCGGAAAATCGGTTGTCAAAAATGTTGCATTTGGATTTGGTTCCAAATTGATCGTTCTGGCGTTTGGAATGATCGTCCCGCAGCTTCTGATCAAATCCTTTGGATCAGAAGTCAACGGGCTTCTGACGACAGTTACACAAATTTATACATATATTGCGCTTTTGGAAGCAGGTATCGGCAATGCAGCGGTAAATGCTTTATATCGTCCTTTGGATGATGGCGACAGAGATACTGCCAGCAGCGTGATTTCGGCGGCGCGTCGGTATTTCCGAGAGGTGACGGTCCTGTATTTGGGGGCAGTGATTTTGTTTGCCGTAATATATCCTTGGTGTGTCTCTTCTGAAATCGATAAAATGACGATCTTTTGGGTGGTTTTCATCCAAGGCCTGACAGGATGCATTTCCTATTATTTCTGCGCGGTATATAACCAGCTTTTAGATGCAGACGCCCATAAGTATGTGACAGAAAATGTAGAGCTTTTGGGATATGTATTGACTTCCGTTGCCAAAATAGTGCTCATTTCTATTGG
>CANRVI010000051.1 GCA_947643245.1 uncultured Clostridia bacterium
GTAGCCGACAGGCCTATAGCCAGCGTACCTACAAGCATTGTCAAAGTAAGCACAAGTGCTAATACTTTCTTCATAGAAAAAACCTCCATATAATTTTGGTAAAATTATTGTAGCATTCCTATAACAAAATGTCAATACTTTTACGGTACTTTTTTGTGCATTTTACAGGGCATACGGACTGGATTTGGCAGAAAAAGCATGTATTTTTTACAAACCACCTTATGGATTGAGGCAATACATACCACAGAATCAATATGTTGCGGCGAAATTTGTAAAAAGCAGGCGTATTCTATTTTTTAACGATTTCGTTTCAAAATATTTACTTTTTTACCAATTAAAAAGTTTGCATAAATCCACCATTTTCATCTATAACGAGGCAAAAACAAAACAAAAAAACCGTTTGCATTTACAAACGGTTTTTTGGAGCTGATAGGCGGATTCGAACCGCCGACCTCGTCATTACCAATGACGTGCTCTGCCAGCTGAGCTATATCAGCAAACAGCGAAAAGGACTTATGTGATTTCCGCTTGCCTATTATAGCAAAGAAACGCGTGCTTGTCAATACTGTTTCACTGAAAATATCCATGATATTGAATGGTTTTCTCCCGCGGGAAGAGATGTTGGTGCAATTCTACAAAATAATCATCCGTCATAGATGCGATATAATCTGTGACAATGGTATGGGGATCCGTCTCTTCATAAGGAACCGGCCGCACATAGTGACGGTTGGACCCAGAAGTTATAAATTCAATATGATGGCGGAACACGGGAGACTTCCGGCGACCGTTTTGCACATCGTCTACCAGCTGCCGGTACAAGCGCTCAAACATAAGCCGAATGACATCCCGCTGCGGACCGGCCACAGCAGAGCTTTGATAAATCTGCTGATAGTTGCTGCGTTTAGCGGCAGAAAGAGCATCGAAATACTGTCGATCCATTTTGATATAGGGTTTTCCGTAGCTGTTTTCAATAATATTGACGCTCAAATTATTAATAATTTCCGCATTGGTTCGTCCGATAGCGCCATATTCGAAAGCGTCTTCCTTTGCGATGAGTCCTGTCTTCTGGGCATCCTGGCGATCCTTTCCCAAATAAGAAATGATATCGCAAATGCGCACCAGACAGCCTTCCAAGGTAGAGGGCATCAAGCTGCGGTTGTTGGCCTGATCTTTATAGCAGCCTTCCATCGCCGCATCCAAATCAGAAAAACTCTCCATAGGGCAGGGACGGTATTCGTCACATTCAATCTCTCCGTTATGGGACAGGATGCCGTTTAAGGTTTGAAGCGTTATATTATAGGGAAAGATCCCGTCCAAAACACGCACGGAATGGACATTATGAGCAAAGTGACGGCCTGTTTCTGAAAAATACAGCTCGTCCAGATAAGTTTCACCCGCATGTCCAAAGGGTGTATGGCCCATATCGTGGCCTAAGGCGATAGCTTCAATTAGATCCAGATTGAGGCCCAGAACGCTGCCAATCGTACGGGCAATCCGGGACACCAGTTGGACATGGAGGGCACGGCGGGAGATATCGTCGTTTTTATACAAGGAAAATACCTGGGTTTTGTCTGCAAAACGACTATAATATGCAGAATGGAGAATTTTTTCCGTATCCCGAACAAAAGGAGGTCTCCACAGAGTCGGGAGATCCCGTTCAGGGTTTCTGCGCCGGGCCATGTCATCGGAAAAGCCCACTTTGGGAAGCGTGCCATGCTGTCGGTCACAGCAGATCTGATCCTGTATTTCCTGGGACAAAGTATCGTATTTCACAGGCATCTCCTTTGAAAAACTGTAGGCGTTGTCACGGCAATAGAGGGGGGAAAGGCAATAAAAGACTATCCCCACGCTCCTTAGCTATGACAACGCCAAATTTTATTGATGTACAAACAAGAAATAGAGGAGCACCGCGGCACCTAAAGCAATACGGTACCAACCAAAACTTTCGAAGCTGTGTCGGCGTACAAAGCTGACCAGGAAGCGGATAACGGCCAAGGACACAAGGAAAGCGGTAATAGTACCCACCAGAAGAACCAGCAGCTCTGTGGTACCAAACATCGCCGTTTCACCAGAGGCCACTTTGGCAACATATTTCAGTCCCCGCAGGCCGCTGGCGCCAAACATGACGGGCACAGCCAGGAAGAAAGAAAACTCTGCCGCCGCCGTGCGGGACACGCCCAAAAGCATAGCGCCTACAATGGTAGCGCCGCTGCGGGAAGTCCCAGGGATCAGGGCAAGGACTTGGAACATACCGATAAACAAGGCTGTTTTCATATCAATATCTTCCGGCTTTTCGATTCGAAATGGCTTTTTGCTGCGAGTACGCTCGATAATGATAAAGGCCACCCCATATAAAATGAGGGTAACGGCCACCACCACAAAAGTGGACAGCTTCTGATCAATTATATCATCAAACAGCAGGCCGATTACCGCCGCGGGAAGAACAGCAACGATAATTTTTCCCCACATTTTCAAAGTATAGCTGTTTTCAGCAGGGGTTTTCTTTTTGCTCCAGGGATTGAGCCTCGAGAAATAGATCACCACTACAGCCAGAATTGATCCCAGTTGGATGACCACATCAAACATGGACATAAAAGCATCGGAGGTTTCCTTTAAAGGAAAAAATTCATTAAAAAGAATCAGGTGACCGGTGCTGCTTACGGGCAACCATTCGGTAATTCCCTGGATAATTCCCAGGAGCAGCGACTTAATAAGTTCAACGATCATTAGCATAAAAGACGTGCCTTTCTTGGAAGTTTACGATTTTGCATCGGGGATGGAAAGCATTAATGTACTTAGCCTTCCCGCAGAATATCCCCTGCCTGCACCGGAAAGGGAGGGCGCAAGAGAAACGTCATCCCCGGATGAGGAGCCGTTTCCAAGGGAACCCCGGCGGCATCCCACATAGCATCAGCCATAAAGGAACGGCCGGGACGGCCGGGAGTAAGAATTTCGACAACAGCACCACGCACCGTTTTATTGCGCTGAACAAAGGGGACACGGCCCTGTTCGTCAGCAGAACCAACAGCCACAGCCAGATACGCTTTTTCTCGGATGTATCCCGGCTGCGTGACTAGATTCGGCTCCGTTTTCGGATTATGAAAGAAAAATCCGGTACTGTATTCCCGATGGGATACGGAATCCAATTCCCGTTGAAAAGCCGGATCAAAGCGATACCCCGCCGGGTCCTTAGCATAGGCATCCAGGGCCATTTTATATGTATTCGTCACAACGGCGGTATAGTACGCGCTGCGAACCCGGCCTTCCAGCTTCAAACTATTAATTCCGGCCTGCACAAGCTCTGGAACATGTCCAATCATACACATATCCTTAGAACTCATAATAAAACTTTCTCCCCCATCCTCTATAATGGGCAGCCGCTCATCGGCACGTTTTTCCTCAGCAATCTCTCCGGAATAAATCCAGCGGCACGGCTGGGCACATGCGCCTCGGTTGGCGTCCCGCCCAACATAATACTGAGAAAGAAGGCACCGGCCGCTGTAAGCCACGCACATGGAACCGTGAACAAAGGCCTCTAACTCCACCTCGTCGGGAAGAGCATTCCGTATAGCCGTAATTTCTTCAAGGGACAGTTCCCTTGCCAGAACGATCCTCCGCGCCCCCATTTTATGCCAAGCCATACATGTGGCGGCAGATACAGTGGAAGCCTGGGTGGAAATATGAATTTCCAGGTTTGGCGCGCACGCCCCGGCAAGGGCGACGACGCCCAAATCAGATACAATCGCCGCATCAGCCCCAATGGCCTGTAAATACTGCAAATACCGCTTGAGGGCAGGATACTCCGCATCCCTAGGCATAATATTTACGGTAACGTACACCCGTACACCCCGGTCGTGGGCATATTCCACCGCCTGCGCCAGTTCTTCATCTGTAAAATTTCCGGAAGCGGCCCGCATTCCGAAAGCTTTGCCTGCCAGGTACACCGCATCCGCTCCAAAATAGACGGCGCTTTTTAATTTTTCAAAATCGCCGGCAGGCGACAGCAGTTCCGGCCGCATCACTCTGCAAAATCCATGCACATTCTGGCATGGGTATAAGGCCGTACATATGTATCGGCAGCAGCCTGGTGCAGAGGATGCTTTTGATAGGCCAAAAGCGCCGCTTCATCCGTAAAAGCAGTGTCCAGCATCATATCTCCCGTTGAGGTTGCAAGTCCTTCCACCTCCACCGCAGCGGAAAGCAAACCCGGAATCTGTCCAAGGAGGCCTTCCAAGGCCTCCTTAGCATTTTGCTTTATCAGCTCCAGACGTTCTCCTGTAAGCTCTTCTTTCAATTTCCAAATGACAATATGTCTAACCATTTTTCCATTCTTCCTTTATACATTCATAATCACAGGCAGGATCATTGGTTTTCTCTTGGTTTTACTGAACAAATATTTCGTCAGGCTCTCTTTGACGCTGTTTTTCATCTGCGTCCATTCGGTGACACCGGAATCCAACGCGTCGGTAAGCACCTTAGTGGCGATACGCCGCACCTCTTCCATCAGTTCCTCCGCCTCCCGGACATAAACGAACCCACGGGAAACGATATCCGGACCGCTGGCCAGGGTCTTCTCCTCTACATCTACTGTGGCTACCACCACAATCAGACCATCCTGCGCCAAATGACGCCGATCCCGTAAAACAATATTGCCTACGTCGCCCACGCCGTATCCGTCGATAAGCACCCGCCCGGAGGGTACGGTACCTGCCCGCTTACAGCTGTTTTTATCCAGTTCCAGCACATCGCCGGTAGCAGTGACGAAAATATTTTTTGGATCCATACCCATAAACTCCGCAAGCTCTTTATGCTGCATTAAATGCCGGTATTCTCCATGGATGGGCATAAAAAACTTAGGCCGCGCCAGATTGTGCATCAATTTTAGTTCTTCCTGGCAGGCATGGCCCGACACATGCACTTCGGGATCATCGTGATATACGTTGACTCCCCGCTTATATAGCTCATTGATAATCCGTCCCACCAGCAGTTCATTTCCCGGAATTGCATGGGAGGACAGTACAACCAAATCTTTAGAAGACAGCTCGATTTGACTGTGGTCGGAAAAAGCCATCCGGTACAGGGCCGACATAGGCTCCCCCTGGGAACCGGTGGTAACTACAGTAACCATCTCACTGGGATACTTGTTAATATCACTTAGGTCTATCAGCACATTTTCCGGAACCTTCATATAGCCCAGCCGAACCGCAGCGCCCACGACATTAATCATACTGCGTCCGGTAACTGCTACCTTCCGTCCAAACTTCACACTGGTGTTGATGATTTGCTGCACTCGGTGCACATTAGACGAAAAAGTCGCGATGATAATTCGCTTATCTGAATTGGACAGGAAAATATGATCCAGCGAATGGCCGACAGTGCGCTCCGACGGGGTATATCCAGACCGCTCCACATTGGTGGATTCACACATAAGCAGCAATACGCCTTCGTTTCCGTACTCACCTAGTCGGGTGACGTCCATCATACTGCCATCGATAGGGGAAACATCCAGTTTAAAGTCGCCGGTATGGAGCACGACTCCTACAGGTGTACGCACCGCAATGGCGCAAGCGTCTGCAATAGAGTGGTTCACCCGGATAAATTCACATTTAAACACGCCGGCGTTTACCACACTGCCAGCCTCTACGGTAATGAGCTTAGCCTTTTTTGTAAGCTTGTGCTCTGCCAATTTGTTTTCCAAAATGCCCAAGGTCAAACGGGTGCCGTAAATTGGCGGATTGATGCTGCGCAGCACATAAGGCAGCGCGCCGATATGATCCTCATGACCGTGAGTAAGAAAAATACCCCGAATTTTAGAGGCATTTTTCTCCAAATAGGTAATGTCGGGAATGACCAGATCGATGCCCAGCATATCCTCGTCAGGAAACGCAAGGCCGCAGTCAATCACTACAATATCCTCACCGTATTCCAAAACAGCAATATTTTTGCCGATTTCGTTCAATCCACCCAGCATCATAACTCTGAGTTTATTTTTTGCCATAATTATGTCTATTCCTTTCTTCTTAGTCAACTATTGCTGCTGACCGCCTGTAAAAAATGTATATTTGAAGTGAGGCGCACTCCATTTTCACAGAAGCCTCTTTGGACGAAATACATCGCCCTATTTTTGGTACGCAATCCCGTTCGTTTTTCTCAATTATAATTTTTCCTTATTAAAGAATATACAAAAGACAGGCCGTCCGCAAAAAAAGTGTAACACAAGCAAACCCGAACATGCGTCCGGGTACAGCGATATGTCCGAGGGCGGCGGTACATATCGTTTCTTGCTTTGGTTATCTATGGAAAATACAAATTGCTACTGCAGGCTGACACAGGCCTGTCTTTTAAGCCCAAAACAAAACTGCGTTTCAGGCAACTATCCCGCAAGGGACAACACGAACAAATTACTCCATTTACTATTATACACAAAAAAGCCCCGCTGTCAATAGATCAGCGAATAAGAGAACAAATGAGCATTACAAGACCAAACAAAAAGGAGCAAAGAGAAACTCCACCCCAAAATGCCCGGTTGCGGCGGCGACGCTTTCTCTCCCGGCGCGGAGACAATGCAGCACTGCTTCCCTCGGCGATTTTTACAGCCTCCTGCACAATATCCATTTCACTGACGCACCCGTCTTCGGAAAAATCACCGCCGCGGCGAAGAATCAGATATGCTTCCTCAAAATAAGGGCTGCCTGTGTTGGTGATGTGAATAATCTTTTTCTGGCATCCTTTGATCATACTGTCACGTCCTTCCCTGGAGAAAATCCCGGCTATTTCTCCGGTAGTATTGCCTTCCCCTTTACAAATATGCAGAACAAAGGAAAATTTTTCTATGTTGCATGAATTACATGAATTAAAGGAACTTTTCTTATATTCGACATAAAATTTTATTTTTATTCTTTCTTATGTAAAATAAATTATTTTCTGTATTTTTTATTAAAGGTTATTGCATATATTAATAACTGTTTGTGTATAAATAATTTAAAGAATCATCTAAAATAATATACAAATATTTATTCAAAAGTGCTAAAGGAGACTGGAAAAATGCCTACAAACAAATTGCCGTTTACCTTTCACTTAGACGAGGACGTTCTGCGCAAGGTAAAGATCATTGCTAAAGCAGAAACCAGAAGTGCAAGTAATCTTCTGGAATATCTGTGCAAGAAGTGCATACGTGAATATGAAACGGAATATGGGGAAATCGACATAACAGAAGAAACATAAAGATTTCCTTACGTAACAACTGGGCAAAATGAAAAAACAAGGAGGCTGCATGCAGCCTCCTTGTTGCTTTTGTCAATTTCCCGGCGGAGATTTTATTATTTTCCGGCAGAATCATCATCTGCCTGCCCGTCGGATATGGCCTCCGTCTGCGCCAGAGCCAACGCTCCATCATACGCCTGAATAACCGCTGTTTCCAGTTCCGAACGAAACGCACCGTTGATGGGATGCACAATGTCCCGGAAGGTGCCATCTGCATTTTTCCTGCTGGGCATAACGATAAAATATTTATCGCGAGCATAAATCACTTTGATGTCATGTACGGCCAGCTGATCGTCAAATGTGACAGATGCAATAGCTTTCATAGGACCGTCCTCAAACAGTTTTCGAATTTTCACGTCTGTGATATTCATAGTAGCCTTCCTTTCATAAAGTTGAATGAAATTGCTGTTCCTATTATCCACTGATTTTCTGACAGTATGCGTGGTACCAAAAAATTTGCCGCCGGGCTTTGTATTTACATAAATTTATGGTATAATAAAAACCAGCCCCCGAAGAACCTTGATTTTACAAGGCTTT
>CANRVI010000052.1 GCA_947643245.1 uncultured Clostridia bacterium
GGAATAGATGTAAGCGCCTTGGAAAGCGTCACTTTTTTTAAAGCTATACAGTCGGCAAAAACAGATATGTCCAGAGTCTCCACAGAATCCGGTATGTCGATCTCCGACAAAGAAATACAGTGGCAGAAAGCAGACTCTCCAATACTTTTCAGTGTATCCGGGAGGGTAACCGACTTTAGGCTCTCGCAGTAATAAAACGCTGCTGTTCCAATAGATTCCAAGTTTGCAGGAAAGGTCACTTTTTCCAGGTTCAGACAGTTATTAAACGTAGCCTCCTCAATCGCGGTAACACCCGCAGGGATTCGAATTTCTGTCAGTCCTTCGCATAGATTGAATGTATTTGCGCCAATGTGCTCCACCGTATCCGGCATATCAATTTGCTCCAGAGCAGCGCATCCCTCAAAGGCACTTTCTCCAATGGACTTTACTCCGTCTGGAATCTTGATCTCTTCCAGTGCTGTACACATAAAAAATGCGCTGTCCCCTACAGCTTCCAATGCTGGCGGCAGTTCTATTTCCTTTAGCGCCCGACAATAGGAAAATGCACCCTCTCCGATTTCTGTAACCGTATCGGGAATGGTGACTTCTTCCAGCTTGGAGCAGTATACAAATGTTCCCAGCTCAATCTCTTTTGTGCCATCGGGAATCGTAATACGTTTAAGATTCTTGGCGTTGCCGAAGGAATGAGCCTCGAATCGCTTTATTGTATCCGGAAGCACGATTTCTTCCATAACGCTTTCTTCCTCTTGGTTAAAGCAGCCAAGACCAATTGTATTTACCGTATACCCTTTGATTTCCGCAGGAATCTCCACTAAAATATCGCTCCCTGTGTAACCAGTAAGGGTAGCAGTATCATCGTCATATACGGAATAGATAAAATCCTTCCATTTCTGATTTTCCATCACAAGAGAGGCGCCATTTACATTCTGCCCATTCGGTACTTCCTTGCCTCTTGCAAACAAGTATACAAGTACGGCGCTGGATGCCGCCAGCAGCACACCAGTGATGATCACAATCATCCAAATCGTTTTTTTAGGTAGTCCCTTCTTTACGCTCGTGTCACTTGCTTGTTTTTTTCCCATGCCCTTTCTCCTTCACATGTTTCTTTTTCTTATCCCGACTGTGCAATACACTTGATACAATACACAAAATCGCGCCGATGCCGCATATGGCCAAAAAAATCTGGAAAGGAAGATACGATAAAATCGCGCCAGCGCTTTTCCTTCCCCGATCCAAAAATGTCATCAGAAGCATTCCCGCACCGCCGCAGAAAAGCAGTGCCGCACCCGCCATCCTACAGCCGTACCATCCGGGAAGAACAGCCGGCTGCGCTTTGTTTGGAAACATAGCCCCTACCATTCCCTCACGTGAGAGGCCAAATAGAAGATAATTCCCCGTAACGTGCAAAACAGACGCTGCCCGGCGCACTGCATCGGTATCGGGCGACTGTGTTCCCGCCTCCCATGCAGCATAGGTTTCCAGGGATACCTCCAGCCGCTGCGCCAGTTCCTGCGCCGAGAAGCCCGCCTCTTCACGAGCGCCCCGCAAACGGTCTGCCAGCGTGCGCTGTTCTTCTGTTTTATCCGTATCTTTCACCTTATCATTCCCCAGTTCTTTAGAAAACTGTTTTATTGTATCATATTTTCCATACTGTTTCCACTATTTTTTGTAAATATTACACCCGCAGGACTCCACCCTTCCCTTGATTTTCCATCCCGGGTCTGGTATACTGTATTCTACAGGAAACAAAAAGGGCAGGATATGCTATGAAATCAAAAGCGGAATTTACTGTACGCTTGGATTCCCAACTGTACAAAAAGCTTCTGTACGTTGCTACGCGTGAGAACAACTCTCTTAACAACCATCTTTTGCATATTATCCGCAGCAACGTACAGTATTTCGAGAAAAACCACGGAAAAATCAATACAGCGGTGATACAGCTGCCGCAGGAAGATACCCAGGAGGAAACCACAAAAAATGAACAATAACAAAAATTACGAAAGCCCCTTTTCCACAAGATACGCCAGCGCCGAAATGCAGTATCTCTTTTCAGCTGATATGAAGTTTACCACATGGCGGGCATTGTGGATCGCGCTGGCAGAAGCAGAACAGCAGGAAGGGCTAGACATCACCGACGCCCAGCTTGCGGAAATGCGAGCTCACGAAAAAGACGTAGATTACGCGGCTGCAGCCGCCTATGAAAAAGAGCTGCGGCACGATGTAATGGCCCATATCCACGCTTGGGGAGACCAGATTCCCGGTGCACGCGCCATCATTCACCTGGGAGCCACCTCCTGCTATGTAGGGGACAATACCGACATGATTATCATGAAAAAGGCTCTGGATCTGGTTCGAGGCAAGCTGCTGCGCGTGATTCAGAATCTGCGGAATTTTGCTATGGAATATCGAGACATGCCCGCGCTGGCATATACCCATCTTCAGCCCGCTCAGCTGACTACGGTGGGGAAACGGGCCACCCTCTGGCTCTATGACCTGCTGCTGGATCTGGAAGATTTGGATTATGTGGCAGGGGGCCTGCTTCTGCTGGGATCCAAAGGAACAACCGGTACCCAAGCAAGCTTTCTGGAGCTCTTTGACGGGGACAGCGAAAAGGTTGCCAGAGCGGAAGAATATATTGCAGCAAAATTTGGCTTTGCAGGCTGTGTGCCTGTCAGCGGCCAAACCTATACCAGAAAGCACGACAGCCGGGTTATGTCCGTTCTGTCCGGCATCGCACAGTCCGCTTATAAATTTTCCGGGGACATGCGTATTGCCCAATCCTTTATGGAAATGGAAGAGCCCTTTGAAAAGCACCAGATTGGCTCCTCTGCCATGCCCTACAAACGCAATCCCATGCGCAGTGAACGGATCGCCGCACTGGCTCGCTATGTGATTACGGATTCTTTGAATCCGGCTATTACTGCCGGTACCCAGTGGTTTGAACGCACCCTAGACGACAGCGCCAACAAGCGCATCTCTATGGCGGAAGCATTTCTTGCTGTCGATACAATTCTCAATATTTATATTAACATCTCCCAGGGAATCGTTGTCAATCCTATGGTTGTCCGCTCCCGAGTGATGGACAATCTGCCCTATATGGCCAGCGAAAACATTATGATGGAAGCAGTAAAACGGGGAGGCGACCGGCAGGAACTCCACGAACGGATTCGTGTACATTCTATTGCCAGCGCAGAACAGGTAAAAAAATACGGCAAGCGACATGATTTGATCCAGCGCATTGAAGGGGACCCGCTTTTCCCTCTGACAAAGGAAGAAATTGAAGCGCAGCTGCAGCCGGAGCACTATACCGGACGCAGCGCAGAGCAGGTTTGCGCTTTTGTAGACACCATCGACGCTCTGTTGGAACAGAACCAAGCTTCCATGGGAGACGGAGCGGAACTTACCGTTTGATAAAAAATATAAAATAAAAGCCTTCCTATTAGGAAGGCTTTTTTCTATTTCTCCAAAGGATGCAGGCTCCATCTGGAACAAAGCACGCTGGTCCACCACTCGCCGGGAAATTTCTGATAATATACGGAAAGGATAGACCCGTCGGGCAATTCAACCGATGCAGGATATCCCATGTCGCAGAAAAAGTCCAACCTGTCGTCGATGGCATAATCCTGGGTCCAGGTTTCTCCCATATCATAGCTGACAACCGCACGTTCGCAGCGACTGCCGTTCGTACGACAGCTGTAGGAACAAACCACTGCGCCAGAGGAGTGCACCATCAGATGGGGCGGGCTGCCATCCACGCCTGTGCCTACAGGCTTCGACCAAGTCTTTCCCTTATCATCGGAATACGTAACGAATACCGTAAAACCTGGATCCATTTCTTCGTTGTGGGTACGAATCGCCCCCAGCAATCTACCGCCAGGCAGCTCCACAACATGAGGTTCAAACATATTATATGCATTCACCGTCTCGCCCCGGGGGCCTGTCGTATCAGGAACCTCCCCCGCAAAATTCCAAGTATAACCTCCGTCGACGCTGGTATAGCAGGTAATAGGCGGACGGGCATCACTGTCTTCATGAAAGACATTTCCAAGATAAACCAATGTGCCATCTTTGCAAACGGAAGGACCGTGAGGAGCTGTTACAGGAAGACGGACAGGATCGCTCCACGTCACCCCATAGTCGTCGCTCATCATTACAAAGGAACCGGCGCTGGAAGTGTATTCATCCCCGGAAAGCTTCTTCCATGCCTCGGAAAAACCCCAAGATATAGCCTTGTCCTTCTCCTCAAACCAATCATATTCCTGAATCTGATCATTGTAATTGTCCGGAGCCTGGGAAAACCAGCTGACAATTAATTTGCCGCCGCCCAAATAGCAGATGCCCATATCCCGGTCATCCACAAAAGAATCGTTTAAAACGATAGGCCTTGTCCAGGTTTTGCCCTGATCATAGCTCATGTACATACAGCCTTTACCGCAGGGATCTACATGAGACAGACGCAAGGACGATGCAACTGCATAAAGCACGCCTCGGTCATCCATGCATACGGAAGGCCAACCATTGTATTTAAAAAATTTGTTTCCCTTATCATTTGTTATCCGATAATGCTGGGTTTCTGGTGTATAAATTTTCATTTTTCTTTTCCTTTCCGGGCTCTCACTTTTGCGGCATCAGTCTCCAGCGAGTGCACTGCACGCTGGTCCAATACTCGCCGGGAATCGGATGGTAATAAAGCGTAAGAATGGAACCATCGGAAAGCTCAACAGATGAAGGATATCCCATATCCTTCTGATTTCCAAATCGATGGTCCAAAGCGTAATCCTGGGTCCAAGTTTCTCCCATGTCATAGCTGACGGCGGCACGCTCACAGCGAATGCCATCCGTGCGGCAGCTGTAGGAACATATCACCGCGCCGGAGGAGTGCACCATCAGATGGGGAGGACTCCCATCTACGCCGATACCTGCAGGCTTAGACCAAGTCTTTCCCTTATCATCGGAATATGTAATAAATACTGTAAAACCAGGGTTCATTTCCTCATTGTGGGTGCGGATGGCGCCCATCAGCCTGCCATCCGGCAGTTCTATAACGTGGGGCTCGAACATGTTGTACGCATTCACCGTCTCGCCGCCGGGGCCCTGTGTATCCGGCACCTCCCCTGCAAAATCCCAGGTATAGCCGCCATCGGAACTATTATAGCAGGTACTGGGTGGGCGTACTTCTTTGCCATTTTCATCTTCATACTAATACGTATCATTATACAGCATATTGCCCAGATAAACCAATGTACCGTCCTTACAAACGGAAGGACCGTGAGGGCCCAGTATGGGAAGGCGGACCGGATCGCTCCACGTTACTCCATAGTCGTCGCTCATCATTACAAAGGAACCGGCACAGGCAAGATATTCTTCCTTTGGAAGCAACCGCCAGGCTTTAGAAAATCCTGCCACAATCGCCTTGTCCGCTGCACCAAACCAATCATATTCCTGAATCTGATCATGATAATTTGTAGGGGCCTCTGAAAACCAGCTGACAATCAATTTACCGCCGCCTAGATAACAGATGCCCATATCCCGGTCATCTACATAAGAATCGTTGAGAACCATAGGCTTCGTCCATGTTTGGCCCTCATCGTAGCTCATATACATGCAGTTTTTTCCGCAGGGGCAGGCATGGGACAATCGCATTGAGGATGCAACTGCGTAAAGCACGCCCCGCTCATCCTTACATATAGACGGCCAGCCGTTGTATTTAAAAAATTTGTTTCCTTTATCGGTTGTCACCCGATAATGCTGCACTTCCGGTGTGAAAATTTTCATTTTACTTCCTTTCCTTAATAAGGATTTATTTTTTATTTATATCTATGCTTATGCTGCGTGATACCAGCAGCTACTTTTATTCTCCAGCAAACAGCGGGGTTGAAAAGTAGCGCTCCGCTGTGTCCGGCAATATCGTCACCACCGTTTTCCCCGGCCCCAGCTTTTTTGCAAGCTTCAACGCCGCGCAAACATTGGTTCCTGCGGATATCCCGCACATCATTCCTTCTAAACGAGCCAGCTGCCGGGCTGTCCCAAGGGCCTCATCATCGGTAACAATACAAACCTCGCTGTAAATATCGCAGTTGAGAATCGGAGGAATCAAACCGTCCCCGATACCCATCTGAATATGGGTGCCAATGTTGCCGCCTGCCAAAATAGCTGCATTTTCCGGTTCTACCGCCCAGATTTCAATATCCGGATTTTGGGCGCGGAGTACCTCTCCAATTCCGGTAATGGTGCCGCCTGTTCCAATCCCCGAGCAGAAGCCGTGGATCGGCCCTGCCACCTGCTCCAGTAGTTCCACTCCTGTATGATGTCTATGCGCCATAGGATTGGCTGCATTTTCAAACTGTTGAGGAACAAATACCTTTGGATCCTCCCGCGCCATGGTAAGTGCGCGGTTGAGGCATTCCTCAATGCAATCGCCGATATTACCTGCATCATGTACCAATATTACCTGTGCTCCATAATGCTGCACCAGCTTACGTCGTTCTTCACTGACAGAGTCCGGCATAATAATAATGGTGCGGTATCCGCGCACAGCCCCCACTAGGGCAAGCCCTATACCCTGATTTCCACTGGTTGGCTCCACGATTGTAGTACCCGGGCCAATGAGTCCCTTTTTTTCTGCATCCAAAATCATGTTGTACGCAGTTCTGGTCTTTATAGAGCCTCCTACATTCAGTCCTTCAAATTTCACCAAAACTTCCGCCATATCTGGCCCGGTCATTCTGGAAAGACGAATTACTGGGGTATGCCCCATCGCTTCCAATATATTGCTGCAAATCATATACGTCTCCAATTGCCTATCGGCATCATAATCTTTTAACATTATACACACAAGCGGGGCGGATTGCAACAACATCCCCCATTTTCCACCAGCAGTTTTTCCTTCGCCGTTTTTCTGATGGACCGTTGCTAAAAATGTATAGCTGTATCTGTAACGTCATTTCCTTTCTCATTTTTTTAAAAAAGGGATTGACAAATCCAAAAGAATATTGTATCATTGTATTAGTACAATAGTACAAGAAAGGAGCACTGCAATGGCATGGACATTTGATCAAACCCTTCCCATATATTTGCAGGCCGCCCATCGGATCCGGTCCGATATCGTATGCGGGCGTTACTGTAAAAACGAAAAACTGCCGTCTGTGCGAGAGTTTGCACTGACTGCATCCGTCAATCCCAACACCATTCAGCGTGCCTTCGGACTCCTTGAGGAAGAAGGGCTGGTGGTAACCCAAGGTACTGCGGGACGATTTGTCACGGCAGACAACGCTGTGATCACCCAAGCACGAGATACCATCGCAAAGCAGCTGGTAGAAGGTTTCGCCGCAAAAATGACAGAACTGGGCTATTCACAAGAGGAAGCGGTGCAACTGACCAAATCTTACTACAGCAAAACATCTCACATAAACATTTTGAAAAAGGAGGCTCCATTGGATGAATCTACCGATTCTTGAATGCCGCAATCTAAGCAAAAGCTATGGGCAAAGCGATTTGGCGCTGAACAATTTTAATATCGTACTGCCCAAAGGAAAGGTAATCGGACTGCTGGGCCCAAACGGAAGCGGCAAAACTACCCTGATCAAACTAATTGCCGGACTTCTGACACCTACATCCGGCGAACTGCTTGTAAACGGCATGCCTATAGGCGTGGAAACCAAACGCATTGTATCCTATTTGCCGGAACGAACTTATTTTGATCCCGGCATGCGCGTAGAGGAAACCATTCAGTATTTTGAAGATTTTTATAAAGACTTCGATACGGAAAAGGCGCGGGCAATGCTGCAAGACC